>JADGOP010000371.1 GCA_017882935.1 Actinomycetota bacterium | reverse complement strand
CGGGGCGGCGGCCGCGGGCCGGCAGTCATGGGGCCGGGCCTGTCCGGCCGGCACCTCGCCGGCGCACGAAGCGGGGTCGAGGGCGCGGCCGGTGGCACGGGGCACCGCGTGGCTCACCCGGCTCTCGAGCTGACCGACACCGATCCCGAGGCCCACGACGAGCAGGAACACCGCCACGGGCGCCAGGCGCAGCCGCCGCCCGGCCCGCTGCCCCCGGCCGTGGAGGTCGCGGGAGCGGCGGGGCGCGCGGTCGGCCGCGGCGGCCAGCACCGTGGAGGTGAGGTCGGGCACGGGGTCGGCCGCCCGCACCCTGACGCGGCGGCCGAGCGCCTCGATCTGCTGCAGGCGCCGGCGGCAGTCGGGACACCGGTCGAGGTGGTCGCGCACGGCACGCTCCGCGCCAGGGTCCAGCTCACCGTCGGCGAACGCCGAGAGGGCCTCCTGGAACGGCTCGCACTGCACGGTGAGCTAGTCGTCGGTGGGCGCCGGCAGGTTCCGGAGCCGGTCCGACCCGGCGCTCCGCACCCGGCGACCACCTTGCGTCGGGGCAGTGGACGGGGGAGCCGCGGGCTCCGCCCGCTAGCGTGGGACGTCGTGGGCGGCCGTATGCACACGACCGACCGTGGCGGTGGGGCGACCGTCGCGGACCTCGGAGGTTCGCCGAGCACGACGCTCAGTTCGCTGGGCATCGCGTTGCTCGGTGGTGCCATCGCGGCCTTCGTGATCTTCAACGGCTGGCACGGCGGCGACCTGCCGGCGCAGGTCTACCGCCAGACCATGTTCCGGTCGTTCGGCTTCATCGTGTGGGACGGCTGGTGGTACGCCGGCCACTACTGGCTGACCTACAGCGTGCTGGCGCCCGCCCTCACTGCGGTGGTGGGCCT
The DNA here is from genome assembly GCA_017882935.1 of Actinomycetota bacterium. Taxonomy (GTDB): domain Bacteria; phylum Actinomycetota; class Acidimicrobiia; order Acidimicrobiales; family Iamiaceae; genus JADGOP01. Next base: position 2,368 of record JADGOP010000371.1, on the reverse strand, counting down.
GCCGCTCGCCGCCCTGGGCGCAGCCACCATCTCCGCCTGGGCGTTCGACCGGCTGCTCGTCGAGCGGGCCGCGGTGCGCGGCACGACGGCGGTGCGGTGGGCGTCGGTGCTCTTCGCGGTCAACACCGCGGCGCCCATCATCATCGGCCAGGTCACCTTCCTGCTGGGCGAAGCCGTGGGCCTGCTCGCGCTGCTCGCCGCCATGCGCCGCCGTCCCCTGCTCACCGTGGTCCTGGCGCTGGCCTGCTCCCTGTTCAGCCCCGTCGCGGGGGTGTTCCTGGTGCTGGCCCTCGTCGCCTGGATGCTCAGCGACGACACCGACCGCGTGTGGCGCGGGGTGGCGGTGGCCGCGGCCGTCGCGCCCATGGTGGTGTCGTCGGTCCTCTTCCGAGAGTTCGGACAGGATCCGTTCCCCGTCGAGCAGCTGGCGGTGGTCCTGGTGTGCTGCGTCGCCGGGCTGCTGCTCTTCCCCGCTCGGGAGCGGGCGCTGCGCTGGGGCTGCGTGCTCTACGCCGCCGGGTCGCTCGCCACCTTCGTCGTCCCGAACCCGCTCGGCGGGAACCTGACCCGCCTCGCCGCGTGCGTCGCCGCCCCGCTCGCCCTGGCCACGGTGCGCGCCGACCGGCGCAAGGTGGCCGCCGTCGCCGCCGGGTTGCTCGTGATCTGGCAGTGGGCGCCCGCCGTCGGCGCGTTGGTGGGTGCGCAGGGCGACCCCTCGCGCAACGCCGCCTACTTCACCCCGCTCACGAACACGCTCGCCCGGCAGCCCGGCCCCACCCGCGTGGAGATCCCGTTCACCAACCAGCACTGGGAGGCCGCCTACGTGGCGCCACACGTCGCCCTGGCGCGGGGCTGGGAGCGCCAGCTCGACCAGGCCGACAACGCCCTCTTCTACTCGCACCGACCGCTCACGGCCGCGGCCTACCGGACGTGGCTCGACGCCAACGGCATCTCGTGGGTGGCGCTCCCCGACGTCCCGCTCGACTTCTCGTCGGTCAAGGAGGCCGCCCTCATCCGTTCGGGCCTGCCCTACCTGCACCTGGTGTGGTCGAACCGGCACTGGCGGCTGTGGCGCGTCGTGGGGTCGCCCGGCCTGGTCACCGGGCCCGCCCGGCTCACGATGCCGGCCCCCGACCGGCTGGTGCTGGCCATCAGCCGGCCCGGCACGGTGACGGTGCGCGTGCGGTACACCGCCGTGTGGCACGTCACCGAGGGCTACGCGTGCGTCCGCCCCGACGCCGCGGGCTGGACCACGGTGCACGTCGACCAACCCGGTCGTGTCGAGCTGGCAGCCCGTCCCGGCGCCACCAGCCACGACTGCGAAAGGTCCTAGCGGCGGGCACATGGAGGTCTCGTCGAGTCGGGCAGCCGAGGTCGGCGGGCAGCAGGTCCGTCGGGCACTGCCACAGCACCGGCGACGCACCGTCGGCGCCTGGTGCTTCGCCGACCACTTCGGGCCCACCGCGGTCACGGGGCAGGGGGGCGTCAACGTCGGTCCCCACCCCCACCTGGGGCTGCACACCGTCACGTGGCTGGTGTCAGGTGAGCTGCTGCACCGCGACAGCCTCGGGTCGGAACAGCTGATCAGGCCCGGTGAGCTCAACCTCATGACCGCCGGCCGGGGCATCTCCCACGCGGAGGAGGCCACGGGCTCGTTCCGCGGCGACCTCCACGGCATCCAGCTCTGGGTGGCCCAGCCGGAGGCGACGCGCCACGGCGAGCCGGCCTTCGAGCACCATGCCTCGCTCCCCGCCGTCGACCTCGGCACGGGTTCGGCCACCGTGGTGGTCGGCGACCTCGGCGGTGTGGCGTCGAGCGCGAGGCGTGACTCCGAGCTCGTCGGCGCCGAGATCCAGCTGCACGGTGGCACCACCGACGTGCCGCTGCAGGCCGGCTTCGAGCACGCCCTGGTGGTCCTCGAGGGCGCCGTGACGGTCGAGGGCGAGGAGCTCGTGCCGGGTCAGCTCGGCTACCTCGACCCCGGGACCGACGAGCTGGGGCTGGCCGCGTCCGGCCCGGCCCGCCTGCTGCTCATCGGTGGGGCGCCGTTCCCCGAACCGGTGACGATGTTCTGGAACTTCGTGGGTCGCAGCCGGGAGGAGCTGGCCGGGGCCGCGCGCGGCTGGAACGCCGACGACGGGCGCTTCGGCACCGTCGCCTCGCCACTCGCGCGCATCCCGTCGCCCGCGCCGTGGTGGCGTCAGGACTGAGCTGAGCCCGGGTCTGCCAACCCCGATGCATCCGGTCGGGGCACGGGCACCTCGCCGAACGCCACCTGGTGGCCGTCGGGATCGGCGATGACGAAGTCGTGGTTGCCCCACGGCTGGCGGGTGAGCGGAGAGGTGACGGTGGCCCCGGCCTCGACGCA
>JADGOP010000370.1 GCA_017882935.1 Actinomycetota bacterium | reverse complement strand
CCGCACCTTCTCCTTGACCTGCTCGCGCAGCAGCCGGGCCTCGGCGCGCGCCTCGTCGGTGATCTCCTCGCCGGAGCGGCCACGGTTCCAGAGCGCCGCCTCGTTGGGCAGGATGTGCTCGTTGATGATGGCTGCCGTGCGCAGCCGGATGTCGTTGATGCGTTCGTCGAGCGTCGGAATCGGCGTCACGTTGATCGACATGGGAGCCCCCTTGGCCGGCGCCTCGTGCGCCACAGGGCCCCATCTTGACCCGTGGGTCAATGACGTGCCCACCGGGACGGGGATCGCCCGGGCGGGGCGCGACCGTAGGCTGCGGCCGATGACGGGGGAACGGCCGGCCGCGAAGGTGATCACCGTGTCGGACTCGGTGGCGGCCGGCTCGGCCGTCGACCGCTCGGGGCCCGCGCTCGCCGAACGGCTCACCGAGGCGGGGTTCGACGTGGTGGAGCAGATCGTCGTGGCCGACGGCGTGGGCCCGGTGTCGGCGGCGCTGCAGGCCGCGTGCGCCGGGTTCGCTGGCTTGGTCGTCACCACCGGCGGCACCGGCTTCGCCCCCCGCGACCAGACGCCCGAAGCCTCGCTCGCCGTCATCGAGCGCCAGGCGCCGGGCCTCGCCGAGGCGATGCGGGCGGTCGACCCGCGTGGCCGGTTGTCGCGCGGCGTCGCCGGCGTGGTCGGGTCGAGCCTGGTGCTGAACACCCCCGGCTCGCCCGGGGGTGCCGTCGAGCACCTCGCCGCCGTCGTCGACGTGCTGCCCCATGCCCTCGCGCTCCTCGCCGGCGACCCGTCCGACCGCCACTGACGTTCCCCTCCCGCGTTCTGGGGACGGATATGTGCTCATGGAGCACATATCCGTCCCCAGAAGTCGGAGGAGTGGGGGGCGGGGGGTGGGGGCGGGGTCAGCCGCCGGACGACGGGGGGAGCACGGCCACCTCGTCGGACTCGACGACGAGCCAGTCGAGCTCGGCCGCTTCGCCGTTGACCCACACCCGGCTGGTGGCGAGCACCTCGTCGAACGCGGGGCCGAAGGTCGCGGTCGCCCACACGAGCACCTCGCCGACGGTGGCCCCCGGCGCGAGCACCGAGGCGGTGCCGGCGGCGTCGCGGGCGGGGCCGAACAGGCGCAGGCGCGGCACCTCAGCCCCCGATGGCCGACATCGAGCGGCGCGGGTGGTGGAAGTCGCCGGTGGCGGTGGCGGTGGCGGTGGTCGCCCGCGGCTGCAGCAACGTCGGGTCGTCGATGCCGTGGCCGGCCCGCTTGCCCCACACTGCCCGCCGCACGGCGAGCGCCACCTCGGCGTCGCTGCCGCCCGAGCGGAGCACCGCGCGGATCGAGCGCTCGTCGTCGGAGAAGAGGCAGTTGCGGACCGCCCCGTCGGCGGTGATGCGCAGCCGGTTGCAGGTGCCGCAGAACGGCTCGGTGACGCTCGAGATGAGGCCGATCTCCCCCTGGCCGTCGGCGAAGCGGTAGCGGGTGGCGGGAGCGGGATCGGCCGGGTCGCCCACGGGCTCGAGCGGCCAGGTCGCGTGGATCCGGCGGTGCACCTCGCGCCCCGGCACCACCTGCGCCCGGTCCCAGTGGCCGGCCGCGTCGAGGGGCATGAACTCGATGAAGCGGACGGGTCGGCCGGTGTCGCGGGCGAAGCGGGCGAAGTCGAGGACCTCGTCGTCGTTCTGGCCGGCGAGCAGCACCACGTTGACCTTCACGGGACCGAGCCCGGCGGCCTCGGCGGCGTCCATGCCGGCGAGCACCTCGCTCAGCTCGCCCCGGCGGCGGATGCGGGCGAAGCGCTCGGGTCGGAGCGAGTCGCAGCTCACGTTGACGCGGTCGAGCCCTGCGTCGGCGAGGCCCGGGGCGAGCGCCGCCAGCCGGCTGGCGTTGGTGGTGAGCGACAGGTCGGCGAAGCCCAGGCCGGCGAGCGAGCGGACGAAGTCGACGACGCCCGCCCGGATGAGGGGCTCGCCGCCGGTGACGCGCACCGTGGTGATGCCGAGGTCGCGCAGCACCGTGGCGACGCGGGTGAGCTCGGGGAACGAGAGGACGTCGGCCCGGGGGGTGAAGGCCACGTCGTCGTCGGGCAGGCAGTGCGCGCACCGGAAGTTGCAGCGGTCGGTGACCGACAGCCGCACGTCGGTGTGCACCCGGCCATGACGGTCGACGAGCGGCCCGTCGTGCGGCGCGGTGGACGACCCGTCGTCGGGGGCGCGCCGGGCGCCGATCGACACCGGGACGGTCGTCACGTGGCGGCCTGGGAGGCGAGAGGTCGGAGCAGCCAGACCTCGACGGCATGGCCCGCGGGCACGGTGGTCCCGTCGGGCAGGTGCACCAGGACGTTGGCGTCGGCCAGCGTGCGCAGGCGGTGCGACCCCTGGCCGCCGGCGGGCCGCACCTGCAGCGAGCCGTCGGCCGTCACGCTCGCGACCGAGGACACGAGGTGCAGCTTGCCGTCGGGCTCGCGGTCGAAGTCGACCTCGGCGATCGCTCGCAGCGCGGGCCGGAACAGGGCGCCGTGGCCCGCGAGCCGCCGCAGGCCCGGGCGGGCGAAGAGCGCGAACGACACCAGGGACGAGACCGGGTTGCCCGGCAGGCCGAACACCGGGATGCCCGACGCGGCGAGCACCCCGAACGCGAAGGGCTTGGCGGGGCGGACGGCCACCTGCATCCAGCGCATCGAGCCGTCGCTGGCCTCGCGCAGCACCTCCTTCACAAGATCGCGGTCGCCGACGCTGACGCCGCCGCTGGTGACCACGGCGTCGCACCGCTCGGGAGCACGGGCGAACGCGTCGCGCAGCGCGGCCTCGTCGTCGCCCACGATGCCGAGGTCGACGGCGTCGAACCCCTCGTCGCGCGCCAGGGCGAGCAGGCTGTGGCGGTTGGCGTCGCGGATCTGGCCCGGCGCCAGCGGCCCCGCCGCCTCGGTGAGCTCGTCACCGGTGGAGATCACGCCCACCCGCACCCGGGGGTGCACGCGAACGCGGCCCACCCCGAGGCCGGCGAGCACCCCGATGTGCGCGGGCGTGAGCGGGGTGCCGGCATCGAACACCACCTCGCCGGCCGCGATGTCGTCGGCGCGTGGTCGCACCGCGGTGCCCGCCGCGACCTCGGGCTCGATGACCACGGTGGCGCCGCCGTCGTCGGAGTGGGTCAGCTCGACCATGCAGACCGCGTCGGCACCGGGCGGGATCGGCGCCCCGGTCATGATGCGCACCGCCTCACCGGCGCCCAGCGGCTGGTCGCGGTGCTGCCCGGCCAGCACCG
>JADGOP010000369.1 GCA_017882935.1 Actinomycetota bacterium | reverse complement strand
GCGTGGGCGTGGTCGACGACGGGCGCCTCGTCGAGCTGGGCCCGCACGACGAGCTCGTCGAGCAGGGTGGCCGCTACGCCGCCCTCTACGACAACTGGACGCGCGGCCTCTCCCGCTCCGGCAGCTGAGCAACCCGCCCCCGCCCGCCCCCACCCAGAACGCGAGAGGTCGGTCGGCTACTTGGTCCTGGCGGCCTTCGTGGTGGGCGGGTGGGTCGGTGGCGGGGTGGTCGGCGGCGGGTCGACGAGGTGCCGTTCGGCCTCGAAGAGCGGCAGCATCTGCCGCGCGATGCGCGTCGCGCCGGCGCGGGTGAAGTGCACGCCGTCGCCCTCGCGGACCTGCTCCTGGCCGCCACCCGGGTTCGGCAGGTAGACGGCGTAGCTGCCGTCGGGTGCCGCCAGCACCTTGTTCGGGTTGATGTAGGTGACCTTCCCCGGGCGCGCCGCGGCCTCGATCTTCACGATGTGGTTCACGGCCGGGACGATCTTCTGCAGGTCGGCACGGTTCATCACGGGCATGCCCACCCAGTACACGCTCACGCCCGGCTGGGCGACGATGTTCATGATCTGGGCGACCCGACGCTGGTACTCGGCCTTCCACTCCGCCCAGTGGCTGATGTACACCCAGCCGGTGGAGGTGCGGAGGTCCTGGTTGTCGTTGCCGCCGAAGATGAGCACCACCACCTCCGGGTGGTCGTGGCTCATGTCGAACTTCAGCTCGGTCGGCCAGTCGACGACGTCGGGGCGCGCCAGGCCGGTGCCGACGTGCTCGTCGGTGAGCACCGTCGCGGGCTTGCCCCCCAGCACGTCGCCCATGGCGGGCCCGAGCTGGCCGGACAGCGAGTCGCCGGCGACCAGGACGCGCAGCGGCTTCGAGGGCGTCGGCACGCGGTAGGCGGGCAGGGTGCTGGTGGTGGTCGTGGCGCCCGGCACCGTCTGCGGGGTGGTGGTGGGACTGGCCACCTTCACCCCCGCCGTGGGGGTGATGTGGGTGCTGTCCTGGTGCCCCGTGGCCTCGGCGAGCCAGTGCCGGGGCAGGGTGAGGCCGAAGGTCTGGCTGACGTCCTGGATGGGGTGCATGATCGCCAGCGCCGCGGTGCGGCTCCACCCGAGGTGCTGGCGCTCGGCGGTGCGGACCAGTCCGTCGGCGTCGAGGAACAGGGTGAGCACCAGCGTCAGCAGCATCACCGCCAGGGCGCGGCCGGCGGGCACGCGCGTGCGCGTGACGACCTCGTGCGGGAACACGTCGGACCCGTGGGTGTACTCGGTGGTGGGCTGTTCTTCGAGCATGGTCAGAACTGGAAGTAGATGAAGGGGGCGATGCCGACGGGGCCGAGCACGTTGGTGAGGAGCAGCCAGCCCGACAGGGCGAAGCTCTGCTGCCACACCTTCATGCGCGAGAACATCGCCTGGAGCCCCCCGGTGACGTTGGCGGGCACGTACTGCGAGGCGATCGACCCCGCGATGACGAGCACGAGCATGGGGTTGAACGCACCGGCGAGCCCGGGCTGGAAGAGGCGGCCGAGCACCTCGAACGCGAGGTGGAACGAGTCAGCGCGGAAGAAGACCCAGGCCAGGCACACCAGGTTGAAGGTGATGAGCCGCCCCACCCAGGGGTGCCACCACGGCAGGGGCGGGGGCTCCGCGCCGGCGAGGCGGGCGATGCGGCGGTCGTCGAGCCAACGCTCCGTGACCAGGCCCACACCGTGGATCGAGCCCCACGCCACGAACGTCCACGCCGCGCCGTGCCACAGGCCACCGAGGACCATGGTGAGCATCAGGTTGACGTAGCCGCGCTTCTTGCCGGAGCGGTTCCCGCCGAGGGGGATGTAGAGGTAGTCGCGCAGCCAGCGCGACAGGGTCATGTGCCAGCGCCGCCAGAAGTCCTGGAGCGACACCGCGGTGTAGGGCGAGTTGAAGTTCTGGGGGAAGCGGAAGCCGAGGAGCAGGGCGATGCCGATGGCGATGTCGGTGTACCCGCTGAAGTCGGCGTAGATCTGCACCGCGTAGCCGTAGATCCCGAGCAGCGTGTCGAGACCCTGGTGCTGGTGCGGGAAGTTGAACACCGGGTCGACGATGGTGCGCGCCACGTAGCTCGAGATCACGACCTTCTTGAACAGGCCGGCCCCGATCAGCCAGAAGGCCAGGCCGGCGTCGACCTCCCGCTCGTTGGCCCGCCGGCGCAGCTGGGGCAGGAACTCCGAGGCCCGCACGATGGGGCCCGCGACCAGGTGCGGGAAGAACGACAGGTACACGGCGAAGTCGAGGAGCGAGACCGGCGTGACCTTCCGCCGGTAGGTGTCGATGACGTAGCTGAGCGCCTGGAACGTGATGAACGAGATGCCCACCGGCAGCACGATCTGCCGCAGCGGCGCGTGCCAGGCGATGCCGACCGGCGACAGGATGTTGGTGGCGGAGCTGACGAAGAAGTCGAAGTACTTGAAGTAGGCGAGCAGGCCGAGGTTGGCGCCGACCGCGGCGAACAGCAGGGCCTTGCGGGGGCTCTCACCCTCGGTGCGGTGGATCAGCTTGGCGAAGACCTGGTTGGCCAACGTCGAGCCGGCGAGCAGGAACGCGAAGCGCCAGTCCCAGCTGCCGTAGAAGACGTAGCTGGCGCCGAGGATGAAGACTCGCCAGCCCACGCGCCGGTGCATGAGCAACCAACTCGCCGGCATGACGACGGCGAAGAAGATGGCGAATCGGACGGTGGGGAAGAGCACAGGCGCTCGGCGAGGGTGAAGGGGGCAGCCCGGTCGGGCGCATCCGGGCATTCTCGCGCAGCCGCCCGGCGCTCCCAGGCCGGTCCCAGACTCGCACCGACCTGCCCGGATGGGGTGGACCCGGCTCTGACCTGCGCTGCCGCGCCGCCTCGTCGTGAGCCTCGGGCGGGGGGTGCCGGACCGTTGCCGGGGTTGTTACTATCTGCGTAGGGGAAATTCCGTCCCCGGCCGACTCGCAACCCCACGCAAGGACGCAGCATGGCTGTCACCGACCTCGACCTCGGGCGCTACAAGCTCGGGTGGTCCGACAAAGAGGACTACGTCTTCAAGCCGAAGCGCGGTCTCACCGACGACATCATCCGCGAGATGTCGTGGATGAAGGGCGAGCCCGACTGGATGCTCGACTACCGCATGCAGTCCAAGCGGCACTTCGACCGGCGTCCGATGCCCAACTGGGGCGGCGACATGTCGGAGATCTACTTCGACGACATCTACTACTACATCAAGCCCACCAACAAGCAGGTCGACGCCTGGGACGAGCTGCCCGACTCGGT
>JADGOP010000368.1 GCA_017882935.1 Actinomycetota bacterium | reverse complement strand
CTCCACGCGGCGGCCATCCGCGCGCTCGGGTCCACCCCCGTCGAGGTGCGCACCGCTGACCAGCTGGCCGGCGTCGACGCGCTGATCCTCCCGGGCGGCGAGTCCACCACCATCTCCAAGCTGCTCGACAGCTCGGGCTTGCGCGATCCCCTCGCGGCACGGCTCGCCGCCGGCATGCCGGCCTTCGGCACGTGCGCCGGCATGATCCTGCTCGCCGACGACGTGCTCGACGGGCGGCCCGACCAGCGCAGCCTCGGGGCGCTGCCGCTGGCGGTGCGCCGCAACGCCTTCGGTCGTCAGATCGACTCGTTCGAGACCGACCTCGCGGTCACCGGCCTCGACGACGGCCACTTCCACGCGGTCTTCATCCGCGCACCGGTGGTCGAGCGCACGGGCGAGGGCGTCGAGGTGCTCGCCCGCATCGACGACCGTCCCGTGCTGTGCCGTCGAGGTGGCATCCTCGTGGCGGCGTTCCACCCGGAGCTCACCGACGACCTCCGGTTGCACCGACTCTTCCTGGAGGCTGCGCATGATCAGGCATGATGCCGCCGGCTTCCACCCATCGTTCCTGCAGGAGGGCTGATGTCCGGGCATTCGAAGTGGGCCACGATCAAGCACCAGAAGGGTGCCAAGGACGCGGCGCGGGGCAAGCTCTTCGCCAAGCTGATCCGCCAGGTCGAGGTGGCCGCCCGCGAGGGCGGGGGCGACCCGGCCGACAACCCCAAGCTGCGCACCATGTTCCAGAAGGCGCGCGACTCGTCGGTGCCGCTCGACACCATCGAGCGCGCCGTCAAGCGGGGCACGGGCGAGCTCGAGGGCGTCACCTACGAGTCGATCACCTACGAGGGCTACGCGTCGCACGGCGTGGCGGTGCTCGTCGAGGTGCTCACCGACAACCGCAACCGCACGGGGTCCGAGGTGCGCACGCTGTTCAGCCGCAACGGCGGCAGCCTGGCCGAGCCGGGCGCGGTGGCGTGGCAGTTCGACCGCAAGGGCGTCATCGTCGTGCCTCGCTCGGTCGACGAGGAGGAGCTGATGCTCACCGCGCTCGACGCGGGCGCCGACGACATCGCCGACGACGGTGACACCTGGCGGGTCACCACGCCGCCCTCCGACCTGCACGCCGTGCAGACCGCGCTCGAGGGGGCAGGCATCACCGTCGACTCAGCCGACGTCACCATGGTGCCGAGCACGCAGGTGGCGCTCGACACCGCCGAGGCCGCCAAGCAGGTGCTCCGCCTCATCGACGCGCTCGACGACCACGACGACGTGCAGGAGGTCTACGCCAACTTCGACGTCTCTGACGAGGTGATGGCCGCCGTCGAGGTGTAGGGCGGCGTCTGGCCGTTCGGCGAGGGGTCGGGTGGAACCCCGTCCGACGAGGCGGGTCCGGTGTGGAGCAGGCCGTGGTTCTCGGCCCACACGAGCATCGGCGGCAGGGCGCACATGGCGCTGAGCAGCGCGATGGCGATGGTGATCGCCACGATCGCCCCGAAGTCCCGCAGCAGCGGCAGCGGCGAGAACAGCAGCACCGCGAAGCCGCCCACGGTTGTCAGCGACGAGGCGAAGAAGGCCCGCCCGGTGTGGGTGGCAGCCACGTCCATCGCCTCCTGGGGCGCCAGCCCGCGGCGGCGCTCCTCCATGTGCCGGAACATGATGAGCGACGAGAACTCGCCGCAGATCGCGATCACGAGTGGGCTCCCGACCGTGGTGAGGGGGCTGACGGTGATGCCCGACAGCTTCACGATGGTCGCCGAGAGCCCGACGGCCAGCATGATCGGCAGCATCAGGAGCACGGCCTTCACCAGGTTCCGGAAGCGCAGCAGCAGCCACACGAACACGAGGCCGAGGGCCAGCGACACCAGCAGCAGCCGGTTCGCCGTGAGGTTGTCGAGCAGCCCCACCCCGATCACCGCGAGCCCCGACGGGGTGGCCGTGATGGGCGTGGGCGGCCGGACCGTGGCCCGGATGTTCTCGGTGACCTCTTTGCGGACCTCGAGCGTGGAGGGGCCGGTCTCGAAGAGCACGTTCATGGCGGTGTTGTTGGCCGCCACCATCGACCGCTGCAGGTCGACAGGGGCGACGTCGTAGGCGTTGCGGAGGTCGGCGCCCGTCGGGGGGAGCTTCGTGGCCCCGGGGACGTCGGTCAGGTAGAAGACGGTGGTCGACAGGCTCGACACGGTGCTGAGCTTGCCGGGATAGCGGTTGAGCTCGCGGATGGCGAACGCGGTCGAGAAGGCGGCCATCTGGTCGTTGAAGACCCCGCGACGGTCGCGCAGGAACACGCCGAGCTCGCTCGACGCGCCGGTCCGCGCCTGCATGGTGTTGATGTCCTTGATGACGGCACTCGACTGGTCGACCCACTTGTTGGGGTCGGTCTGGATGGGCGTGCGCTGCTCGGCGAACAGCCCGATCACGAACAGGGCGACGGCGGCCACGACGAGCGGGATCACGAGCACCTGGGGGAGGTGGCCCAACTTGGTCATCATCGCCTCGACGATGCGCTGGCGCGGCTCGTGCGTGGTGGGCGACCGACGCTCGCGGATCGACAGGACCGCGGCCGGGATCACCAGTGCGGCCAGGAAGCCGAAGCCGATGCCGATCGCCAGGAGCACGCCGAAGTCACGGATCATGGGGGTCAGCGAGGCCTTCAGCGCGAGGCAGGCGAGCATCGCGGCGACGGTGGCCACGAGCAGCGCGGGCCCGATGTGGACCAGCGTCGCCTCGAACGGCGAGCGATCGCCGCCGCGGGCGATCTCCTCCTCGACCCGGTTGTGTACCTGGATGGCGAACTCCACCCCGAGGCCGATGAGGATCGGGAGGCCGGCGATGGTCACCACGGAGAGGCGGAACCCGGTGTAGCCGAGGATCCCGAACGTCCAGATGACGCCCACCACCATCACGAGCAGGGGCAGCAGCCGTGACCGGACCCGGAACACGAGGGCCAGCACCACGACCATCACCACGACGGCGATCGCGCCCAGGATGAGCATGCCGCCCATGAGGTAGTCGTTGATGTGCTTCAGCAGCGTGGGTGCGCCGGTGGTGAAGCTGGTGAAGCCGTCGAAGTGCACGGCGCGCACGGCGTCGGTCACGGCGACGCTGGCCTTGCCCTCCTGCTGCGTGGTCTGGTTGCCGTTCAGCCGCACGATGATGCGGGCGTGGGTGGCGTGGGCCGCGGTCGGCGCGACGCCGGGTGGGGTCGGGAAGAAGGGGCGCAGGGCCTCACGGATGTTGCCCTGGTTGTCGATCAGCAGGAACTGCACCCACTTGGGGTT
>JADGOP010000367.1 GCA_017882935.1 Actinomycetota bacterium | reverse complement strand
CCCGTCCTCGGTGTTCGAGCTGCCCTCGACGTAGATCGCGTCGGCCGGGCAGGCCCAGGCGCACAGCTCGCACCCGACGCACTTCTCGAGGCCGTCTGGCCAGCGGTTGAGCTGGTGACGCCCATGGAAACGCGGCGCGGTGACCTTCTCCTTCGCCTTCTTCTTGTTGCCCCACCCCTCGGGGTAGCCCTGGGTGAACGTCGGCGAACCACCCTGTTTCGCAGAGAACTGCTACCAAAACTGCTACCACGATCGCCGGGCGTCGCCAGGGCTGCGGAGCGATCCGCGCCTCACCTGGGGGCAACTGAGCGCAGCGAGGGCGCCAGGCCCCTGCCGCTCGGCGCCGAGGGTCCGGACTGAGACCGAACCGACTGGGATCGAGATCGTGGCTGACGCGGCCGGTGGGCGTCAGCGTGATCGGTCCGCGGCGCCCGGGGCGCCTAGGAGGTCAGTGACCCATCGAAGGTTGCCGTCGCGAACGAGGGCAACTCCGGCGGTTGCGGCGTCACCCTCGGTGGGGTCATGCGCGTACAGCTCGGCGGCTGTCGTGCCGTTGCGGCCTCCTCGGGCGGTCACGGTGACCTCGCCGTGGGCACCGTCGGCTTGGATCACGACCCGCTCGAAGCCGTCGTCCTCGATGACGGCGACGCGGCGGGTGCGGACCTCTTGCGCGTTGTGTTCGATGAGCTCGAGGAGGAGCCTCTCGACGGCGTCGACACGCTCGCTCAGGGTTGTGTCGCTGCTGGCGTCGATGGGCGGTGAGGTCGGGTCTTTCGTAACGTCTTGCACGTCGTCACCTTCTCGTTAGGTGTCGGCCGGGCCCCGGGCAGTTCGCGCTGCGCCGGGGCCACCCGCGTCTGCGGGTCGCTTGGCACGGTACCCGCGTGGACGTCCGTCAACAAGGGTGTGATCGTGAAGTCACAAAGCCGCCTACGGTCGTGGGGTGGCTGGCCTGGTGGATCCCGCGAATCTGGTCGGCACGGTCGAGATCGCGAAGCGTCTCGGGGCGAAGCAGCACCGGGTGGTGAACGAGTGGATCCGCCGCTATCCGGATTTCCCGGCTCCGCTGGTGATCGTCGGTGGTGCTCGCGTGTGGGACTGGCCCGACATCGAACGTTGGGCGAAGCGGACAGGCCGTCTGTAGGCCCGACGGTCGGGCTCGTTCAGAGACTGAGGCCGGGCGGCTCGATGCTGCGCTGGCGTTGGCGCTGCAGCTCGAGTTGCTGCTGAGCCTGGTGGAGGTCGGGAAGGGTCGGGCGGAGGTCGAGTAGTTCTTCGGCGGAGCTTCGGGGGCCTGGTGGGAGCTGCGCGACGTGGTCGGCGAGGTCGGTGGTGAGGACGTGTCGGAGATCGTCGAGCTCGGCGCGAAGGTCGGGGGCGTCGTGTGTGATGGCGGTGCGGTGGTCCAGGTCGGTGCGGGCGTGGTGGAGCTCTTGGTCGAGGCGGGCGAGGTCTCGGCGGGTCCAGTCGATCGTGCCGGGGGTTTGGCGGATGGTCCAATGCGCGGCGTTGAGTGCTTCGTGGTGGAGTCGCCGGCCGATCGGGCCGTCGTGGCGATCGATGTAGGTACGGGCGTGGTCGAGTTCGGCCTCGCTGCGTTCGAGGGCGGTGCGACGCTGCTCGTGTTGGTGTTCGAGGTCGTCGATGCGGCGCCCGAGGTGCCGTTGCATATCGGGAGTGAGGACCTGCTTGAGCGTGCGGGTGAGGTCTTGGGCGCGTTGCACGAGTGCGGCCACGTCGGGTAGTTCGACGTGCTCCTCGACCGTCGGGGAAAGACGCTGCTCGACCGTCGTGGCGGAACGGTCGATGGATCGGCCCCGTCCGGTGTCGGTGTCGATGTGGGGTGGGTTGAGTTCTTGGTGGATTTCGAGTGCGGGGCGGTCGATCCAGGTGCGGGTGAGCGATTCGGCGACGACGTCGGCGGGGGTTTGTTGGCCGGTGAGGGCGATGTAGGCGGTGTTGGTGTGGCGTCCTCGGGTGAGGGGGACGTAGATGCCGCGGGTGTCGGTGGGTCCGTCGAGGTAGAGGATGGAGCGGTCGACGGTGCGGCCTTGGGTAGCGTGGCTGGTCTCGGCGTAGCCGAGCTCGACGTGTTCGGCGACGTAGCCGGCGTCGAGGCGGACGGTGCCGGTGCGGCCGGTGACGGTGAGGTCGCCGTTCGAATGGATGGTGTCGATGATCCAGTGGTCGCGGTTCTTGACCATGTGCCCGTGGGTGGTGCGGGTGTGGCGGTCGTTGTGGCGGGTGGCGATCTCGTCGCCTTCGCGTAGCTGGTAGTCGCCGACGTCGAGGGTGGTGCCGTAGCGGTCGAGTTCGCCGGCTTCGATGCGGCGGTGCTGGGCGCGCTGGTTGAGGATCGTGACGGCTTCGCGGGTGGGGGCCATGAGCGCCACGGTCTCCCCCGCGGCGCGGGCTTCGGTCCAGGCGTCGAGGGCTTGGCGGGTCATCTGGCGTGCGGTGCCGCCGTGGAGGCGCCCGTGGGTGTCGTAGTCCTCGATGACGCCGGGGTCGGAGCGGCGCAGCCGGAGGCTGGCGTCGCGTTCCCACGGCTCGGCGAAGCGGTGGACCTGGTCGAGTTGGGTGGCGCCGAACTGGTCGACGAGGTAGCCGAACATGCCGGCGCGGCCGACCGCGGCGAACTGCAACGGGTCCCCCACCAGCGCGAGGCGCCACTGCTTGTGCTCGGCGAGCGCGAACAGCTCGACGAGGTTCGGGGTGGAGACCATCGCGGCTTCGTCGACGATCACCGTCGCGCCAGGCGGGAGGTTGTAGCGGTGCTCGGGCGGTCGGGTGAGGCGGTGCTCGACGAGAAGCTTGTCGATGGTCTCCGCGGCAACGCCGGTGTCGGTGGCGAGGACCTCGGCTGCAGCCGCGGACGGAGCGACACCGAACACGGTGCGGCCCTCCGTGCGGAGCTGGTCGACGGCTGGTTGCAGCGCGGTGGTCTTGCCGGTCCCGGCCGGGCCGACGACCAGGACCAGCTGCCGGGTCCCCGCAACTGCGGCGGCCGCTTCGAGCTGTGGCCCACTCAACTCCGCGACCCGATCCCTCGCCCGATCCCCGGGTCGCTTCTGGGTCGGTTCCGGGTCGGTCCCGGGTCGCTCGCAGAGCGTGGTGGCGTCTTCCCCGCCGGCCTCGAGGCGCCGTTCCGCCCGTTCGAGCAGGAGGTGTTCCTGGGCGACGATGTCGGGCGTGGTGAGGGCCCGTTCCATGGCCGACTCGGTGACCGGCCGGCCGTCGCGGCGCCGCTGCACCCCGACCTGAATCGGTCGCGACAAGTCGA
>JADGOP010000366.1 GCA_017882935.1 Actinomycetota bacterium | reverse complement strand
ACGTGCCTGGGTGAAGAGGCCGACCTCGGTGATCGCGCCCGTCGGCTCGATCAGTGCCGTCTGCCAGTCGAACTGGTCGCCACGGCTGTACCAGCACAGGCCGCGCACCGGCAGCCCGTTGGCCCGCATCGTCCGGAGCCGTGAGGCGAACGCGTCGAGCCAGACGGTCTGCTGCTCGACCGCCAGCCCGAGGTTCGAGGTCTCGGCGACCCAGAAGGGCGTGCCGTAGCGGGCGTGCCAGTCGGTGGCCCAACGCTCGTACGCGTCGAGCTGATCGGCGATGGTGAGATCCCGGCCGATGACCGACACGGGGTAGAGGTCGTGACCGGCGATCACGTGGTCGGTGGCGGCCAACACCTCGATGCGGCTCCGCAGGTCGTCCGGCACCGCCGAGAAGGCGGCCTCGGCGAGCTGGTGGAGCGGCCGGCCGAGGTGCAGGTCCCAGGTGGCCCGCTCGAGCGCCAGGCGCAGCGCGGTGGCCTCGTCGACCTCGGGCGACGAGGGCACGCCCAGTGCCTCGGCGCCGACCGACCAGCCGCTGCGATCGGCCACGAGCCTGGCGTGGGCCTCGAGGTTCGCGAGCGTGCAGAGCGAGAGCGCCAGCGCGAAGTCGGCATCGCTCGCACGGCGGTCGTTCCACGCCCCGTAGCGGGCCGACAGCAGCGCCGTCGTCAGCGGCTCGTTGACGGGTGTGAACCACCGCACGTCCGGGTAGCGGGCGAGGTAGGCCTCGAAGTAGCGGAGGAACGACTCGACCCACGAGGGGTCGCAGAAGCCCGGCAGGTGGTCGGGCAGGCCGAAGTGGCAGAGGTCGACCACCGGCTCCAGGCCGTGGCGCGCGCAGGCGTCGAGCGCCCGGTCCCACAGGCTCCAGTCGTACGAGCCGGGTGCGGGCTCGACGAGCCGCCAGGGCATGCCGTAGCGCAGCACCCGCACGCCGAGGCCGGCGACATCGGCGAGATCGGCATCCTGGCGACCGAGGTGGCCCGACTGGGCGAGCTCGTCGACGCGGTGTGGCGTGCCGGCGCGCAGCACGATCGGGTCGGACGACTCCTCGCCCACGGCCCACGCAAAGTCGGGAAAGCCGGAAATGCCCATCCGTGGGTTCTACACGGCACCTACCGTGAGGCCGTGCGCATCCTGGTGATCGGCGCAGCGGGCGCCATCGGGCGGCAGCTCCTCCCCCCGGCTGGTCGCCGACCATGTGGCGCCAGGGGTTCCGGACCGGGCTCTGACGAGCGGCAGCGCGATCAGCGGTCGGCGCGGTCGAGCCACTTGTCGGTGTCGGGTGGCGTCCACGCGGCGAGCCCATCGAAGAGCTCGTCGGGTGACGACGCGTGCAGCACCAGCGCGCGGTGCTGCGGAGCGATGAAGCGTGCCGTCACGGCGTCGTCGAGGAAGCGCAGCAGCGGGGCGTAGTAGCCGGTGGGGTCGAGCACCGCGCACGGCTTGTCGTGGATGCCGAGCTGCGCCCAGGTGACGGCCTCGAAGAACTCGTCGAGCGTGCCGAACCCTCCGGGCAGCATCACGAAGGCGTCGGCCGCGTCGGCCATCGCCGCCTTCCGCTCGTGCATGGTGTCGACGACCCGCAGCTCGGTGAGCCCGTCATGGCCCACCTCGCGCTCCTGCAGCGAGGCCGTGATCACGCCCAGCACCTCGCCACCCGCGGCCAGCACCGCGTCGGCCAGCACGCCCATCAGCCCCACGTGCCCGCCGCCGTAGACGAGTCCCACATCACGAGACGCGAGCGCGCGGCCGAGCTCCGCGGCCGACCGGGCGTGCGCGGCGTCGGCGCCGGGGCTCGACCCGCAGAACACCGCGACCCGCCGCATCGTCGTCATCCCCGCAGTCTGACCGCCCCCGACCCGTCGCCCCAATGCCTTCTTCGAGGCCGCGCGGATGGAGCGCTCCCACGGCTCTCGACAGGGCGGCCTCTCAGAACAACGGCCTGTGTCTGCTGGGTCGGACGAGCAAACAGGTTCCGGGGCAGCGGGCGGGGTCAGCCGGACATGAGGTTGTGGAGGCCGCAGAGGCCCCCACCGTCGACCACGAACTCGGACCCGGTGCAGTAGCTCGACTCGTCGGAGGCGAGGAACAGCACCATGTTGGCGATCTCGTCGGGCCGGGCGTGCCGCTTGATGGGCAGCGTCAGGTTGAACGGCGCGTCGTCGGTGGACGTGCCGTCGGGGGCCTGGGTCATGGGCGTGTCGACGCCGCCGGGGTGCACCGAGTTGACCCGGATGTTGGCCCGGGCGAAGTCGATGGCAGCGGTCTTGGTGAGGCCGCGCACGGCGAACTTGGCCGCCACGTAGGCACCGAGCGCGGGCAGGCCGGTCATGCCGCCGAAGCTCGAGATGTTCACGATCGACCCGCCGCCGGCCGCCTTCATCGACTTGTAGACGGCCTGCATGCCGTGGAACGTGCCCATGAGGTTCACGTCGAGGCTCTTGCGGAGGTCGGCTTCGGTGAGCTGCTGCAGCGGCGCGAACACCAGGACCCCGGCGTTGTTGACGAGCACGCTGACCGGACCGAACTCGCCCTCGGCCAGCTTCACCGCGGCGGCCCACTGCGACGCGTCGGTCACGTCGAGGTGCACGAAGCGGGCCGCGTCGCCGAGCGAGGCCGCCACGGACGCGCCCTGCTCGTCGGAGATGTCGCCGATGACCACCGACGCGCCCTCGGCGACGAACCGCCGCGCCTCGGCCTCACCCTGCCCCTGCGCGCCACCGGTGACGATGGCGACCTTCCCGTCGAGGCGGCCGGCCATCAGGGCTTCTCCGACCCGACGAGCCACATGGCGAAGTACTGCGAGCCGCCGCCGTAGGCGTGGCCCATCGCCTTGCGGGCACCGTCGACCTGGTGCTCCCCTGCGAGGCCGCGCACCTGCTGCGCCGCCTCGGCGAAGCGGATCAGGCCCGATGCGCCGATGGGGTTGCTCGACAGCACGCCGCCCGACATGTTGACGGGCAGGTCACCGCCGATCTCGGTGACGCCGTCCTCGGTGAGCTTCCAGCCCTCTCCCGGCCCGGCGAACCCGAGGCTCTCCAGCCACATGGGCTCGAACCACGAGAACGGCACGTAGATCTCGGCGCAGTCGATCTCGCGCCGCGGGTCGGTGATGCCGGCCTTCTTGTAGAGGTCGGCGGCGCACTCGGCGCTGCCCCGGGGGAGGACCGGGTCGCGGTCGGCCGACATGGTCGGCTCCGAGCGCATGGCGGTGCTGTGCACCCACGCCGGCGGCCGGGGCGCTGCCGCGGCCGCGGACTCCGACGCCAGCACCACGGC
>JADGOP010000365.1 GCA_017882935.1 Actinomycetota bacterium | reverse complement strand
CTCCGACGAGCCCAGCACGTCGAGGATCCGCAGCCCGGGAACGAGGTCGAGCAGCGCCTGCTTGAGCGGGCTGGAGAGGATGGCGCCGCTCGAGAAGACGTGTCGCAGGTGCGGGAGCTCGTAGGTGTGGCGGGTGAGCTCGTCGACGAGCGGTCGGGCGAAGGCGTCGCCGACGATGAGCAGGGTGCTGGCCCCGTGCCGGGCCGCGGTGTCGAGCACGTCGGCGGCGTCGAAGCGGTCGACGTGGTCCTGGATGATGACGGTGCCGCCCGACAGCCACGTGCTGAGCGCGTTCCAGTGCGCCGCGCCGTGCATGAACGGGGGCGCGGGGAGCGAGCGCACCCGGTCGCCGCCCGCGGCACGGGCCACCACCTCGTCGACCGACGCGAAGTCGGTGCCGTCGCGCCGGCTGAGGCCCAGGGCGCTCACGAGGAAGTCGGCCTGTCGCCACAGCACGCCCTTGGGGTACCCCGTGGTGCCCCCCGTGTAGAGCACGTAGAGGTCGTCGGGGGAGAGGCCGGTCGGCTCCAGGGGGGTGGCTGCTGTCAGCGCCGCTTGGTAGTCGAGCGCACTCGGGAGCAGGGCGTCGCCGCTGCCGTCGTCGACTCTGAGCAGCAGCGGCGCGGTGGGGAGCCGGGGCAGCACCGCGGCCAGGCGCTCGGCGAAGCAGCCCTGGTAGACGACCACGGCCGCGGCGCTGTCGGCGAGGACGTGGGTGAGCTCCTCGGCGACGTAGCGGTAGTTGACGTTGACCGGCGCAGCGCGGGCCTTCCACGACCCGACCATGGCCTCGAGGTAGGGGTTGCCGTTCTGGAGGTACAGCGCCACGTGGTGGTGCGCCGACTCCCAGGGGGCCGGGTCGACCACGTCGGCCCGGCGCCCGATGCCGTGCGCGGCGAGGACGCCGGCGAAGCGGCGGGTGCGGTCGGTCAGCTCGGCCCACGTGAAGCTGCGGCCGCGCCACACCAGGGCCTCACGGGTCGGGTGCGCGGCGGCCACCGCCTCGTGGAGGCCGGCGTAGGCGAACTCCATGTGCAGTCGGGTTTCAGTCGGCGGGGCGCTCGGCGACGGTGACGCTCTTGATGCGGTCACCGACCTTGACGGCCTGCGCCACCTCGATGCCGGAGGTGACGTGCCCGAACAGGTTGTAGCTCTTGGTGAGCTTGTTGCGGCAGTCGGCGATGCAGATGAAGAACTGCGAGCCGTTGGTGTCGGGCCCGGCGTTGGCCATGGCCAGGGCGCCCAGGGTGTACTCGCCCCTCACGGGCTCGTCGGCGAACTTGTACCCGGGGCCGCCCCGCCCGGTGCCCTCGGGGTCGCCGCCCTGGATGACGAAGTCGGGGACCACGCGGTGGAAGGTGAGGTTGTCGTAGAAGCCGCCGCGGGCCTGCACGACGAAGTGGTTCACCGTGATCGGGGCGAGCCGGGGGTCGAGGTCGGCGACGATGGTGCCGCGGTCGGTGTCGAAGGTGACCGTGTAGATCGTGCTCGGGTCGGTTGCGATTGCGGGGGGCTGTGCCATGCGCCCATCCTGGCACGGCTCCCGACCGGCGCGTGGCGCCGGGGCCGGCGCCGCGCGGGCCCGGACCGGGCCGTCGGACGCCGGCGACGATCCGGTACGTTCACCCCGTGCCCCGACCCGGACTCGACGCAGCCAGCCTCGCGGTCGCCGCGGCCAGCCCCGTGATGGCCCGGCTGCACGCCGAGCACGGCCCGTACCGCCCCGGCCGGCCCGAGCGGGCCGGCGAGCGCTTCGAGGGCCTCGCGAACTCGATCACCTACCAGCAGCTCGCCGGGTCGGCCGCGTCGGTCATCTGGGGTCGGGTGCGGGCCCTCGTCGACGGTCCGTTCACGCCCGAGGCCGTCGCCGCGGTCGACATCGAGGCGCTGCGCGGGGCCGGCCTGTCGGGCGCCAAGGCCCGCGCGATCCACGACCTGGCGGCGCACGTGGCCGACGGCCGCGTGCGGCTCGAGCGCATCGGTCGGCTGTCGGACGACGACGTCATCCTCGAGCTGACGCAGGTCTGGGGCATCGGGACGTGGACCGCGCAGATGTTCCTGATGTTCACGCTGCGCCGCCTCGACGTGTGGCCGGTGGGCGACCTCGGCGTGCGGGCCGGGTGGGCGCGCGCCCACGGCCTCACCGAGGTGCCGGGGCCCGCCGAGCTCGAGGAGCTGGGCGAGGTGTTCCGCCCCTACCGGAGCGTGGCGGCCTGGTACTGCTGGCGCGCGGCCGACACCAAGGTGCCCACGATCTAGGGACCTAGGAGGGCACGGCGTCGGGTGCAACAGCGGCGGGTGTCGCGACGGGCTCGACCAGAGGGAAGTGGCAGGCGACGAAGTGGCCCTCGTCGACGCGCCGGAGCTGCGGCTCCTCGGCGGTGCAGCGCTCCTGGGCGCGCGGGCAGCGGGTGCGGAAGCGGCAGCCGCTCGGCGGGTCGATGGGCGACGGCAGCTCGCCCTTGAGGGGCGGCTCGTCGGCCACCTTGGCCGTGGGGTCGGGGACGGGGATCGAGGCCAGCAGCGCGTTGGTGTAGGGGTGCGCGGGCTCGGCGTAGAGCGTGTCGGGCCCACCCACCTCGCACAGCTTCCCGAGGTACATCACCGCCACGCGGTCGCTCACGTTCTTCACCACGGCCAGGTCGTGGGCGATGAACACCAGGGTGAGCCCGTAGCGGGCCTTCATGTCCTCGAGCAGGTTGAGGATCTGCGCCTGCACCGACACGTCGAGCGCCGACACCGGCTCGTCGCAGATGATGAGCTTCGGTTCGGTGATGACCGCCCGCGCGATCGAGATGCGTTGACACTGGCCGCCGGAGAACTGGTGCGGTCGCCGCCCGCGCTGCAGCACCGGATCGAGACCGACGGCGAGCATCATGTCGTCGATCTTCTGCTGCTGCTCGGCCGCGGTACCGACCTTCCAGATGCGCAGTCCCTCGGCGATGATGTCCTCGACCTTGCGCCGCGGGTTGAGCGACGAGATCGGGTCCTGGAAGATCATCTTCATCGCGGTGCGCGTGCGGCGGAGATCCTCACCCGCGAGCTTCGCCATGTCGTGGCCCTCGAACACGACCTGCCCCGACTTCGGCGGCGGCAGTTGCATGATCGCCTTGCCGGTCGTCGACTTGCCGCACCCCGACTCGCCGACGAGACCGAGCGTCTCGCCTTCCTTCACGTCGAGGCTGATGTTCGACACCGCGTGGACCTTCAGGCCGCTGCGACCGGCCGGGAACTCGACGACGAGATCTTCGACCCGCAACAGGACCTCGTCCGGAGCGCGGAGATGCGCGGTGC
>JADGOP010000036.1 GCA_017882935.1 Actinomycetota bacterium | reverse complement strand
CCGCGTCGGGAGCGGGCGGTGGTGGGACCGCGCCGGGCCACGGCGGCGCCGGGATGAACGTCGGCGCATCGGTCGGCGACGGCGTCGGCTCGAAGACCGGGCCGGTGCCGGGCGGCAGCTGGTACGCCTCGATCGGTGGCTCGGGCTGCACAGGCGTCGTCGGGCCTTGACCCGGCGCGGGCGCCCACGTGGCGCCCGTGGGCTCGTTCCACGTCGGGGCGGGCGGCGTCGGCGCCGCGTCCGGCATCACGGACGGTGCGGCCCACGCCGTCGGGGACACCGGCGGCGCCGGGAAGGCCCCCGGACCGGGCAGGGGAGGTGGCGGAGGGAACGGCTGACCCGGACCAGGTCCGTAGACCGGAGGTGGTCCGGCCGGCGGCCCAAACCCCGCAGGGGGAGCCGGCCCGCCGCCCGGCCCGAGTGGCACCCCGAACTCGTCGTAGCCCTGGGGCGTGTAGCTGCCCGGCCCGTACATCGCCGAGCGGTAGGGATCGAACCCGGGGTAGCCGGGGAACCCGGAGGGCAGGCCGGGCCCGCCCCTCTCGATGTTGCGGACCTTCGGCCGCACCGCAAGGAAGTACACCAGCGACATCACGACGCTGATCAGCCCGCAACAGAACAGCCCCACCACCATGCTGCCGATGAGCAGCCCCATGTAGAGGCCCTTGTTCTCACCCGACCGCTGCCATGCCCAATCGGGCCGCAACGAGGCGTCGATCAGCGCCCAGATCGGCAGCCCGAGCCCACACAGGAACAGCGCGATCTCGACGATGAAGAACCCGCCGCCGAAGTTACCGACGAACATCAGTCCCCCTCTGCCCTGGCGCCCGCCCGGCGCGACCCACCATCAGCCCTGATCGTCGGGGGCCTGACCGCCGAACGGCTGGCCTCCCTGCCCTGGCGTGTCGGGCGGGGACGTGGGGGCCTCGGGCTGCTGGGGCCACCCGGCGCCCTGTCCGGGAGCGGCCGGGTCCGGCCCGGGCTGCGCCGGCGGAGGCTGGGTGCCGTAGGCCTGCTGGCCGTACGCCTGCTGGCCGTACGCCTGCTGGCCGTACGCCTGCTGGCCGTACGCCTGCTGCCCGTACCCGGGCTGCCCGTACCCGGGCTGCCCGTACCCGGCCTGCGGGTACCCCTGCTGGGGGAAGTAGCCGTACGGGTACGCGGGCGGGCCCTGCCCGATGGCCACGTCGAGCTGCTTGCGGACCGACGTGAGGTAGACGATGGCCGCGACCAGCGACAGCAGCTGGCACACCACGAACCCGACCACGATGAGCACCAGGTAGGTCGTCTTCGACTTGCCGGTGCGCTGCCAGGCCCAGTCGGGCTTCGACGACAGGTCGATGAGCGCCCAGATCCCGAGGCCGTACCCCACCAGCGTCGAAGCGATCAGCACCACGTAGAGCACGAGGAGGGTGCCGATCCCCGCTGCGGCTGCCCCGTCTGCTGCGGCTGCGATGATCACCGGACCTCCGCCCCTGGCCTCGTGTTCTGCGGGCCACGCGAGCGGGACCCGGCCGGACCTACTTGATCAGCAACAAGCCCAACAGGATGGTGGTGAACGAGAAGACGATGGCCGCGACCACGGTGATGCGGTCGAGGTTCTTCTCCATCACGGTCGAGCCGGCCGCCATGGAACCACCGCCCATGAAGTCGGACAGGCCGCCGCCCTGGCCGCTGTGCATGAGCACGAGGATGCACATGAGCAGCGATGCCACCACGTGGATCACCGCGACGACCACCACCATCAGCTCACACCTCGACCACTCGGACTCGTCGGCGCCAGACGACGCCATGAGGCGTCCACGCTAGCAGCACCGCCCCACCCCTCCCGAACGCCACCACCCCACCGGGACGGGACCGGCACGGTCACGCAGGCGCGGGCGCGGGCGCAGCCAGCGCGGGGGCTGCGACCGCTTCGCCCGGTGCGTCGGGGAAGTGGCAGGCCACGGGGTGTCCGTCGCCGCGGTCGGTGAGCGCAGGCTCGACCTCGCCGCACAACGGCTGCGCCTTGGGGCAGCGGGTGCGGAAGCGGCAGCCCGAAGGCGGGTCGACCGGGCTCGGCACGTCGCCCGTGAGCATGATCCGCCGGCGCTTCCGCTCGGCCACCGGGTCGGGCAGGGGCACCGCCGACAGCAGCGCCCGCGTGTAGGGGTGCGACGCCCGCTCGTAGATCTGCTTGCGGCTGCCGAGCTCCACGATCTTGCCGAGGTACATCACGGCCACCCGGTCGGAGATGTGGCGCACCACCGACAGGTCGTGGGCGATGAAGATGTACGACAGCCCGAGCGTCTGCTGCAGCTCGGTGAGCAGGTTCACCACCCCGGCCTGGATGCTCACGTCGAGCGCCGACACGGGCTCGTCGAGGATCAGCACCTTCGGCTCCACGGCCAGGGCCCGGGCAATGCCCACGCGCTGACGCTGCCCGCCGGAGAACTCGTGGGGGTACCGGTTGCCGTGCTCCGGGTTGAGCCCCACCATGCGCAACAGCTCCGCGACGCGCTCGTGGCGACGCTTGGGGTGCAGGCGGTGGATCTCGAGCGGCTCGGACACCACCTCGTTCACCGGCATGCGCGGGTTGAGCGACGCGAACGGGTCCTGGAACACGATCTGCAGGTCGCGCCGCACCGGTCGCATGGCGTCGGGCTTGAGGCCCACCAGCTCGCGCCCGTCGAACTGCACGCTGCCGGACGTGGCGGTGAGCAGCTGGAGCATGGTGCGCCCGGTGGTGGACTTGCCGCACCCCGACTCCCCCACCAGGCCGAGCGTCTCGCCGGCGTAGAGGTCGAAGCTCACGTCGCTGACCGCGTGTACCGCTCCGACGACCCGGCGCACCAGGTTGCCGCCGCGCACCGGGAACTCCTTCACCAGGTGCCGCACCGACAGCACCGGCCGGTCGCCGGGCTCGGCGACGGGCGGGAGCACCGGGCAAGGTGACGGTCCCTCGAGGTACGCGGCCTGCGGCGAGATGCCGGCTGCGGCGAGCTCGGCCTCGACGGCGGTGCCGGTGGTGGTCGTGTCGGTCATGCGTGACCGTCCTCGGACGGCGGCGCCGAGGCTGCGGCCTCGGCCGCGGCTTCGGCGGCCTCGGCCTCGAGCACCGCGGCCACGTCGACCCCGGCGTCGCCCGCGTCGAACACGTCGGCCGGCGTGGTGTCGCCCTCGAGCTGGTCCATGTGGTGGCACGCGGCCACGTGGTCGGGCGACGTGGACGCCACCAGCGCGGGCTCGTCGACCAGGCACACGTCGGAGACCAGCGGGCAGCGCGGGGAGAACGGGCACCCGGGCGGCAGGTTGATGAGCGACGGCGGCGCGCCCTTGATGGGCGTGAGCATGGCGTCCTCGGTGTCGAGCCGCGGGAGCGACCCGAGCAGCCCGAGCGTGTACGGCATGCGCGGCCGGTAGAAGATGTCGTCGACCGAGCCCCGCTCGACCGACTTGCCGGCGTACATCACCAGCACCTGGTCGGCGGCGCCTGCCACCACACCGAGGTCGTGGGTGATGAGCACCATGGCGGCGTCGGTCTCGTCGCGGGCCTTCTGCAGCGTCTCCAGGATCTGCGCCTGGACGGTGACGTCGAGGGCCGTGGTGGGCTCGTCGGCGATGATCACGTCGGGGTCGTTGGCCATGGCGATGGCGATGACCGCCCGCTGGCGCATGCCGCCCGAGAACTCGTGCGGGTAGCTCGACACGCGCTCGCTCGGGTTGGGGATGCCGACGAGTGCGAGCAGGTCGACCGCCCGGGACAGGGCGTCGCGCTTGGACACGTCGGGGTGGTGGGTGCGCACGGCCTCAGCCAGCTGCCACCCGATCTTGTACACCGGGTTCAGCGACGTCATCGGGTCCTGGAAGATCATGGCCAGGCGGTTGCCCCGCAGCTTGTTGAGCTCGTTGACCTTCATGCCCAGCAGCTCGATGCCCTTGAACTTCACCGACCCGGTGACCTTGGCCGTGCGCGGCAGCAGCCCCATGACCGCGAGCGACGTGACCGACTTGCCCGAGCCCGACTCGCCCACCACGGCCAGCACCTCGCCCGGGCGCACGCGGTAGGAGACGCCGCGCACCGCGTGCACGGCCCCGTCGTCGGACGAGAAGTCCACCGTGAGGTCGGTGACCTCGAGCAGCGGCGGTGGCAGGTCGGGCGGGCTCGGCTCCTGCCCGGCGTCGTCGAGGGTGACCGCGCTCACGCCCGGACCCGCCTCGAGCCGGGGTCGAACGCGTCGCGCAGGCCGTCACCGACGAAGTTGACGGTGAGGCAGATCAGCACGATGAGCACGCCCGGGAAGTAGAAGAGCCAGGGCCGCGTCGTCGACGCCTCCTGGTAGATCGAGATCAGGCTGCCGAGCGAGGTGTCGGGGTAGCGCACCCCCAGCCCGAGGTAGCTGAGCGAGGTCTCGAGCAGCACGGCCGTGGCGGTGATCACGGTGATGTTCACGATGATCGGCCCGGTGGCGTTGGGCAGCAGGTGGCGGAAGATGATCCGCCGGTTGCTGGCGCCGAGCGCCCGCGCGGCCTCGACGTAGTCCTTCTCGCGCAGCGAGATGAAGACCCCGCGGATGACGCGGGCCGCGTAGACCCAGAGCACCCCTGCGAGGCTGAGCGCGAGGAACTCCCAGCCCGCCGACGCGAACTTGTTGGCGAGCAAGGCGAAGATCACCAGCTCCGGCACCACCAGGAAGAGGTCCGTGATGCGCATCAGCACCGAGTCGGTGAAGCCTCCGTAGTAGCCGGCGATGGCACCGATGGCAGTGCCGACGACACCGGTCACGACCGCCACGATGAGGGCGATCTCGACCGACTTCTGGGCGCCGGCGAGCACCAGCGCGTAGTAGTCGTGCCCGCTCGAGTCGGTGCCCATGGGGTGCGACAGCGACGGCGGGGCGCTGAGGTCGTTGGTCTCGTCGGTGGGCCGGTACTTCCACATGGCCCCGCCGAACAGCGACATGAAGAACAGCAGGATCAGGATGACGAGGGACACCACGGCCAGCTTGTGGTGCAGGAAGCGCCGCAGCACGATGCGGAACTGGCTGCGTGCGGCGACGGTGAACTCGCGCTCGGGCCCCTCGCTGGCCTCGGTGGCCGACGACTCGATGGCCGCCATCTCCTGGACGATGATGGGCGACTCGTCGGGCAGGGAGGGTCCGCGGTCGAGCTCGGTCATGACGTCACCTCCCGGCGGCAGCTGGCGGTCATGTGACGTGGCTCCTCGGGTCGAGGACCCCGTAGAGGATGTCGGCGAGCAGGTTGAAGCCGATCACGAACACCCCGGTGATCATGAGCCAGGCCAGCAACAGGTCGGTGTCGTAGTTGCGCACCGCGGTGACGATCTCGAAGCCCATGCCGTGCCAGCCGAAGACGTACTCGGTGATCACCGCGCCGGCCACGACCGCGCCGACGTCGATGGCCACCACCGTGGTGAAGGGGATGAGCGCGTTGCGCAGCGCGTGGCGCACCAGGACCCGCCGAGGCTTCACGCCCTTGGCCCGCGCCAGTCGCACGTAGTCGCTGTCGAGCACCTCGAGCATCTCGGCGCGCTGGTAGCGGCTCCAGCTGGCGTAGGTGATGAGCGCCAGCGAGATGCTCGGCAGGATCAGGTGGCCCGCGTAGTCACCCATGCGGGCGAAGAGCGAGTGCGGCAGGGTCGGCGACTGCTGGCCGGTGGTGTAGAGGATCGTGGAGTGCCACGGGTGCCACCCGAACACGCTCGGGTGGTTGACGAACCCGATGGCCCAGCGTTTCAAGAGCAGCGCCAACCAGAACACCGGCATCGACAGGAACACGAAGCTGGTGAAGGTGGCCGCATAGTCGCCGACGGAGTACTGGCGCACCGCGCTGTAGACGCCGACGAGGAGCGCCAGGAAGATCGCCATGAGCGTGGCGGCGATCGACATGCGCATGGTCACCCAGAAGGCGGCGCCGAGCTCGCCAGAGACGGACTTGCCGTCGAGCGTGCGGCCCATGTCGCCGTGGGAGAAGCCCTTGAGCCAGAGCCAGTAGCGCTCGATGACGGGCTTGTCGAGGTTGAGCGCCGCGCGGCGCTCGCGGAAGTACTCGGCCGAGGGCGGTGGGTTCTTGGCACGGAGGCTTGCGAGGGGGTCGCCGAGGCTGGCGACCATGGCGAAGGCCAGCACCGAGGCGGCCAGCAGCACCAGGATCGAGATCAGGAGGCGCCGGAGCACGAATCCGAGCAAGAAGGCTCCTACGAGGGGGAAGCGGCAGCCGCGGTGGTGAGGCGAATGCTACGACCACAGGGGCCGCAGCGGAGCGGAGTGGGCGGGACGGTGGCGGAACAACAGGGGGGAGCCGGCAGGCGCCGGCTCCCCCCGAGCTGTCCGTGTGCTTACCGGGTCACTGGGCCTTGGCCGTGCCCCACTCCTGGGCGTTCCAGAGCGGGCCCTGGACGCTCGCGTCGTCGCGGACGTTCAGCAGGTTGTTGGTGTAGGCCAGCAACGTGGGCTTCTGGTACAGCGGGATGGTGGGCAGGTCCTGCCACAGGATCTTGTCGGCGTTCTGGCTGTCCTTGATCTCGGTGGCGTGGTCCGGGGTGGTCGCCATGTCCTTGAGGAGGGCGTCCTCCTGCTTGTTGCTGTAGTTCGTCCAGTTCTGGCCGCCACCGGTCGTGTAGATCGACACGTTCGACGACGGGAACGGGGCGGCGACCCAGGCGAACAGCGCCAGGTCGTACTGCTTCGACGTGATCGGGTCGAAGGCGGCGGAGCCGGGCTTGTTGGCGATCACGATCTTGATGCCGACCTTCTGGAGCTGGTCGACGATGATCTGCTCGGTCTGCTCACGGAGCAGGTTGCCACCGGTGGTGATGATCTTGAACGAGAGTTCCTTGCCGTCCTTGGCGTAGTAGCCGTCGGAGCCCTTCTTGTAGCCGGCGGCCTCGAGGGTCTTGACGGCCTTCTCCGGGTTGAAGTCGGTGCAGGCGTTGGCGTGTGCCACGTACTCGGCCTGGTTGTTGACCCACATCCGGTTCTCGAGCGTGCTGGCCCGACCGTCGAACTGGCCGACCGTCTTCTTCACCAGCTCGTAGCGGTTGAGGCCGTAGTTGATGGCCTGGCGCACGGCGAGCTGCTTGAGCATCGGGTTGGCGAGGTTCATGTCGATGTGCTCGAACGACAGGCCGAAGTTCACGAACGTCTTGAGGTTGGCCTGCTGCTTGAACTGGTTGACGATGTCGAGCTGGGGCTGCGGGTAGGCGAAGTTGATCTCGCCGTTCTGGAACGCCGGCGCCAGGTCGGTGACGTCGAAGCGCACGATGATCTTGTTGATCAGCGGCTTCGCGCCCCAGTAGGCGGGGTTCGGGACCAGCTCGACGCTCTTCTTCGGCTGGTAGTTCTGCAGCTTCCACACGCCACCGCTGACGGTGGGCGCCGCGGCGTTGTGCATCGGGCCCGAGGCGTTGCCGTCCTTGTCGACGGTGCCCCATCCGGCAGCGTTCTTGTAGATGTGCTGCGGGATCATGTTGATGAAGAGGCTCTTCCAGTCCGGGTAGGGCGTCTTGTAGACGACGGTGATGGTCTCATCGTTGTCGCTGCCCGTGACCGACTTGATCTGGTCGTACCCGGTGGTGCTGGCGGCATCGACGTTGGAGATCGTGCCGTTCTGCATCTGCCAGTTGTAGATGAAGTCCGCAGCGTTGATCGGCACCCCGTCGGACCACTTGGCCTTGGGGTTCATCTTGTAGACGATGGTCTGCGGCGACGACGAGGTCTGCGAGGCGCTCAGCAGCAGGTTGCTGTCCATCACGACCGAGTAGTCGGGCTTCACGATGAACGTCTGTGGCCAGACACCCGTCTCGAGGTAGGCCGTGTCGGCCGTGGCGTCGGTGGCGGTCTGCACGTTCCAGCCCGTGGGCTCCTGGTCGGACGCGTAGGTGACCGTGCCGCCGGGCTTGATGGAGCTGACGGGGACGGTCGGCGCGGCGAGCGGCTTCGGTGCCGGCGACGACGTGGGACAGCTGGTGTTCTTGGCTGGGAGCGAGCTGTTGGAGCTCTTCTTCCCGCAACTGGCGACGCCGACCGTGGCTACGACCAGGCCGAGGGCAAGGAGCTTCGAGCCCCTGGAAACGGATCTCACCGAGCGGACCTCCTGTAGGGAGTGGATGTTGGAGTGTGTGCAAGCGGGCTGAACCACGGGTTCGTTGGTCCAGACCATCCCGATTGACCGTCGAATGCGGTTGCTCGAACGCGAGCCACGACCTTCGACCCTTCCCAGGAATCGGTTCAGTAACCAGACGTGCTCCGGAAAGGCCGAAGTGAACGGGAGGTGACGCAGCGAGTGTAGTCAGCCACGGGGGGCGCCTAGGTCGCGCGACCTACGCGGCCCACATCGGTGACGAAGGCGTCAGCGAGGCCCCGATCGGGGTCCTCCCGACAGTCAGTCGGCGCCGCGCTGCCCGTAGGTGGCGATGGCGGCGAACGAATCGGCGTCGAGCGAGGCCCCGCCCACCAGCGCCCCGTCGATGTCGGGCTCGGCCATGAGCCCCACGACGTTGTCGGGCGTGACCGAGCCGCCGTACTGGATGCGCACCGCCGCGGCCGCGTCGGCGCCCGCCAGCTCCTTCACCACCGAGCGCACCAGCACACACACCTCCTGGGCGTCGGCCGCAGTGGCCGTGCGGCCTGTCCCGATGGCCCAGATGGGCTCGTAGGCCACCACCGCGGTGGCCACCTGCTCGGGGCTCAGCCCGGCAAGCCCGGCTCGCACCTGCCGGTCGACCTTCCGCCCGGTGGTGCCGGCCTCGCGCTCGGCCAGCGTCTCGCCGACGCACAGGATGGGCAGCATCCCGGCACGCACGATGGCCAGCAGCTTCTTGTTGACCAGCTCGTCGCCCTCGCCGAACACCTCGCGGCGCTCGGAGTGGCCGACGATGACGTAGCGGACGTTGAGCTTGGCCAGCATCAGCGGGGAGACCTCGCCGGTGAAGGCGCCCTTGTCCGCGAAGTGGCAGTGCTGGGCGCCGAGCGCGATGTCGATGTGGTCGCTCTCGAGCACGGTCTGCACCGAGCGCAGGTCGGTGAACGGCGGGTGAACGGACACCTCGACGGCGGCCAGCTCGTCCTTGTCGAGCAGGTACGACAACTTCTGGACCGACTGGATGGCCTCGAAGTGGTTGTGGTTCATCTTCCAGTTGCCGCTGATCAGCGGCCGGCGGGCAGCGCTAGGCATTGGGGGCGCCCCGCAGCGCCGCGATGCCGGGCAGGTCGCCCTGCTCGATCAACTCGAGCGACGCGCCGCCGCCCGTCGACACGTGGTCGACCTCGCCCTGGAGGCCGAACTTGGCGAGCGCCGCGGCACTGTCGCCGCCGCCCACCACGGTGAACCCCCGGCAGGCGGCCACGGCCTCGGCCACGGTGCGGGTGCCGGCAGCGAAGCGGTCGTCCTCGAACACCCCCATGGGGCCGTTCCACAGCAGCGTGCGGGCCTCGCCGATGACATCGCAGAAGTCGGCCGCGGTGCCGGGCCCGATGTCGAGCCCCTTCCAGCCCGCGGGCACCGAGGTGCCCAGCTGCCGCACCTCACCCCCCGCCTCGGGGTGACCGATCTCGCCGCCCGGGCCGAGCGCGGTGACGTCGGAGGGCAGGTGGAGCTTGGCGCCCATGGCCAGCAGCTCGCGGCAGGTGTCGACCTGGTCGGGCTCGAACAGCGAGTCGCCCACCGGGTGGCCCTGCGCGGCCAGGAAGGTGAAGCACATGCCGCCGCCGATGATCAGCTCGTCGACGATGTCGAGGAGCGCTCGGATGACGCCCAGCTTGTCGCTGACCTTCGAGCCGCCGAGCACCGCCACGAACGGCCGGGCCGGGTGGGTGCGCAGGTCGAGCAGCACCTCGATCTCGCGGGCGAGGGTGCGCCCCGCAGCGCTGGGGAGCCGCGCCGGTGGCCCCACCACGGAGGCGTGGGCCCGGTGGGACACCCCGAAGGCGTCGTTGACGTAGAGGTCCTGCCCCGCCACCAGCTGGTCGACGAAGGCGGGGTCGTTGCCGATCTCGCCCGGCGAGAAGCGCAGGTTGTCGAGCAGGTCGCACCCCGGGGCCAGCTCGTCGAGGCGCTCCTTGACCGGACGCATCTCGTAGCGGGGGTCGTGCTCGCCCTTCGGCCGGCCGAGGTGGCTGCACGCGGTGACGTGGGCGCCGTGCGACTGCAACCACTCGATGGTGGGCAGCGCGGAGCGGATGCGCAGGTCGTCGGTGATCTCGCCGTGGTCGTCGAGCGGGACGTTGAAGTCGCCCCGCAGCAGCACCCGCTTGCCGGCGACGTCGCCCAGGTCCTCGAGGATCGGGACGCCGTGGGCGCCGGTCGCCGCCATGACGGGGCCTACTTCGCCGCAGCGCCGACGAGGGCGGCCAGGTCGACCAGGCGGTTCGAGTAGCCCCACTCGTTGTCGTACCAGCCGAAGACCTTGACCAGGTTGCCGAGCGCCATGGTGAGCGGGGCGTCGAAGGTGCACGACGCCGGGGAGCCGACGATGTCGGACGAGACGAGCGGCGCCTCGGAGTAGACCAGCACGCCGTCGAGGCGCTCGGTGGCCGCCGCCGCCCGGTAGGCCTCGTTGACCTCGTCGACGGTGACGTCGCGGCTGAGCACCCCGACGAAGTCGGTGATGGACCCCACCGGGATCGGCACCCGCAGCGAGGTGCCGTCGAGGCGGCCCTTCATCGACTCGATGACGAGCGCGGTGGCGCGGGCGGCACCGGTGCCCGTGGGCACGATGTTGACGGCCGCGGCGCGGGCCCGGCGCAGGTCCTTGTGGGGCCCGTCGACCAGCTGCTGGTCGCCCGTGTAGGCGTGGATCGTGGTCATGAGGCCCTTCT
>JADGOP010000364.1 GCA_017882935.1 Actinomycetota bacterium | reverse complement strand
GCGCCGGTGGTGGAGCGCTGGTTCATCCGCCACGTGGCGCCCGTGGTCACCGCCAACGTCTTCGACAGCCTGGTCCACCCCGGCGTGTACGAGACCGTGGGGCTGCCGGGCTGGAAGACGTGGAACGCGGCCCGCCACACCGCCGAGCGCACCCGCCTGCGCGCCGAGGTGCTCCGCCCGGTCTGCGCCGCGCTCGCCAAGGCCGGCGCCTTCGGCCGACGCGGCGTGCCCACCCGGGCCTGGCGCAAGGTGTGCCGCCTCGACGCGCACGGCACCCCCATCTGACGCCTCCCACCAGCGGTAGGCTCACCCGCTGGTGTGCCGGGAAGCCTGGTCGGCGAGCCCTCTCGCCGACCCTCCCAGCAGGAGCCCGCCGTGGCCGCGTCCGAATCGACGTCCCCCTCTCCCGAGCAGCGGGCCGGGCTGCGTGCCTCGTGGATCGACAGCGACCGGGCCCTGGCGCGGCTCGTCGGCCGGCCGCTGCGGTCGTTCCTCGAGATCGAGGCCGCAGGCGGGCTGCTGCTCGTCGTCGCCGCGGTCGTGGCGCTCGTCTGGGTCAACTCGCCGTGGCACCGCTCCTACGAGGTCCTGTGGCACACCGAGGTGGTGGTGGGCATCGGTCGCTACCACTTCGAGCAGTCGCTCCTCCACCTGGTCAACGACGGCCTCATGGCCCTCTTCTTCTACGTCATCGGGCTGGAGATCAAGCGGGAGTGGGTCACGGGTGAGCTGCGCGACCGCCGGGCGGCCGTGCTCCCCGTGGTGGCGGCGATCGGCGGCATGGCCGTGCCCGCGCTGCTCTACCTGGCCGTCGACGCCGGCACCGCGGGCAGCCACGGCTGGGGCATCCCGATGGCCACCGACATCGCCTTCGCACTGGGTGTGGTCGCGCTGCTCGGCTCGCGGGTGCCGGCATCGCTCAAGATCTTCCTGCTGACGCTCGCGATCGTCGACGACCTCGGCGCGATCGTGGTGATCGCGGTGGTCTACTCGGGCGACCTCCGTTGGGGCTGGCTGGCCGTGGCCGCGCTGACCCTGGCCGCGATGCTCGGGCTCCGCAAGGCGCGGGTCCGGTGGCTGCCGGTCTACGTCGCGCTCGGCATCGTGGTGTGGTTCGCCACGCTGCAGTCGGGGGTGCACGCCACCATCGCGGGCGTGGTGCTCGGCCTGATCACCCCCGCGGTGCCGTTCCACCCGCCGGCCGCGATCGACGCTGCGGTCGACACCATCGAGCGCCGGCCGGGCCTGAGCGTCGAGGAGCTGCGGGCGTCCCTCGCCCTGTTGAACGAGTCGGTGGCGCCGCTCGACCGCCTCGAGGCCGCGCTCCACCCGTGGACCAGCTACGCCATCGTCCCGATCTTCGCGCTGGCGAACGCAGGGGTGCGGCTGGGCGGCGGGCTCCAGGGCACGGGCGCGCGGGTGACGGTGGGGGTGGTCGTGGGGCTGGTGGTGGGCAAGGCCGTCGGCGTCAGCGGCGCCTCGTGGCTGGTGGTGCGCCTCGGCTGGGGGACGAAGCCGACCGGGGTGTCGTGGCCGCAGTTCTTCGGTGTCGCCGCGCTGGCCGGCATCGGCTTCACCATGTCGCTGTTCGTCACCGACCTGGCGTTCGCCCCCACGCTCACCGGCGCGGCCCTCACGCACCACGCCAAGATCGGCGTGCTCCTGGCGTCGCTGCTGGCTGCGCTGCTCGGCTCGCTGGTGCTGGTGCTCGCGTCGAGGAGGGACGCGGCGGCCGAAGCCTGAGCGTCACTCGTACCGGCGGAGCTCGCGCTGGGCCACCGTGCGGCGGTGCACCTCGTCGGGGCCGTCGGCGATGCGCAGGGTACGGATGCCGGCGTACATCGCGGCGAGCGGTGTGTCGTCGCTGACGCCCATGGCGCCGTGCGCCTGGATGGCCCGATCGATCACCCGCAGCGCGACGTTCGGCGCGGCGACCTTGATGGCCGCGATCTCGGTGCGGGCCCCCTTGGCCCCCACGCTGTCCATCAGCCACGCCGCCTTGAGCGTGAGCAGCCGGACCTGCTCGATCTCGATGCGGCTGTCGGCGATCCACTCCTGGATCACGCCCTGGTGCGAGAGCGGGCCGCCGAACGCCTGGCGCTCGCGGACACGCACGGTCATCAGCTCGAGCGCACGCTCGGCGGCGCCGATGCAGCGCATGCAGTGGTGGATGCGGCCCGGGCCGAGGCGTGCCTGGGCGATGGCGAAGCCGCCTCCCTCCTCGCCGAGCACGTTGGTGACCGGCACCCGCACGTCGCGGAAGGTGATCTCGCAGTGCCCCTCCTGGTCCATGTAGCCGAACACCGGGATGGCGCGCTCCATGTGCACACCGGGAGTGTCCAAGGGGACGAGCACCATCGACTGCTGGAGGTGCCGCGAGGCCGAGGGGTCGGTCTTCCCCATCACGATGAGGATGCGGCAGCGCGGATCGGCCGCCCCGGAGATGAACCACTTCCGGCCGTTGATGACGTACTCGTCGCCCTCGCGGCGGATCGAGCACTCGATGTTGGTGGCATCGCTCGAGGCGACGTCGGGCTCGGTCATGGCGAACGCCGAGCGGATCTCGCCCTCGAGGAGCGGCTGCAGCCACTGCTCCTGCTGCTCGGGGGTGCCGAACATGGTGAGGATCTCCATGTTCCCCGTGTCGGGGGCGGAGCAGTTGCAGGCCTGCGACGCGATGTGCGAGCGCCCCATGATCTCGGCGAGCGGCGCGTAGTCGAGGTTCGACAGGCCGTCGGTCCACTGCGTCTTGTGGGGCAGGAAGAGGTTCCAGAGGCCCCGCTTGCGCGCTTCGGCCTTGAGGTCGTCGAACACCGGCGGGAAGGTGTGCGGGTCGCCTGACTCGACGATCTGGCGGTGGTACACGGCCTCGGCGGGGTACACGTACGAGTCCATGAAATCGAGCAGCGTGGTGCGGAGCTCTTCACATTGCGGGCTGAAGGCGAAGTCCATGACCGCAAGCTACTCCTG
Organism: Actinomycetota bacterium; assembly: GCA_017882935.1. Lineage (GTDB taxonomy): Bacteria > Actinomycetota > Acidimicrobiia > Acidimicrobiales > Iamiaceae > JADGOP01. The sequence goes on along the minus strand of JADGOP010000364.1, from coordinate 337 downwards.
CGCTCCTCGGCCGGCTCCCGGCCGCCCGGTAGCGTGCGCCCGTGGACGACGTGTTGCACGTGAGCCGCTCGCTCACGATTCCGGTCGGCGAGCTCGACGTGCGGTTCTCGCCCAGTGGCGGCCCCGGTGGGCAGCACGCCAACCGGGCGCACACCCGCGTCGAGGTGCGCTTCGACGTGGCGGGGTCGCCGTCGCTCGGCCCCCGGCAGCGGGCGCGCCTGCTCGAGAAGCTGGGCGACGAGGTGCGGGTGGTCTGCGACGACGAGCGCTCCCAGCACCGGAACCGCACGATCGCGCTGGAGCGCCTGAGGGCCCGGCTCGAGGGCGCGTTGCGCAT
>JADGOP010000035.1 GCA_017882935.1 Actinomycetota bacterium | reverse complement strand
GGGGGCGGGACCGGGGTCTCGTACCCTCTCGCCGCATGAAGCTGTCCCTCCCTCCGCGCACCGCGCGCGGCGTCCTCGTCACCGCCACGCTCGCGGCCTGCCTCGCGGCGTGCAGCGTGTCGGTGAAGCAGGCGGCCACCACCACCTCGGCCCCCGGCTCCACCGCCCCGGCCACCAGCTCCCCCACCACCAACGGCAGCGGCAACGGCAGCGGCACGTCGACCGTGGCGTGGCACGAGTGCGGCGGTGGCTTCCAGTGCGGTACGCACACCGTCCCGCTCGACTGGTTCCATCCGGGCGCGGGCACCATCTCCCTCGCGCTGATCCGACGCCCTGCGGGCGATCCCTCCCGTCGCGTCGGCTCCCTGTTCTTCAACCCGGGCGGCCCGGGTGAGCCCGGCGTCAGCTTCCTCCGCGACCTCGCAGGCTCCGGCAGCACCCTGCCCAAGACGCTGACCGACCGCTTCGACCTGGTGTCGTGGGACCCGCGCGGCACCGGCAACTCCGCCGGCATCCGCTGCATCCCCGCGTCCGAGCAGGAGCAGGCGGCCCTCGACCCCACCCCCAACGACGCTGCGGCGGTGGCCGCCCTGCAGAAGCTGGAGACCACCGACGTCGCCCGCTGCGTCGCGCAGGACGGCAAGGTCATCCCCTACGTCGGCACCCGCGAGACCGCGCGCGACCTCGACGCGCTGCGCGCCGCGGTCGGCGACGCCAAGCTCCACTACGTCGGCTACAGCTACGGCACCGAGATCGGCGAGCAGTACCTGCGGGACTTCCCCACCCACGTCGGCGCCATGGTGCTCGACGGCGTGGTGGTGCCGGGCGAGGACCCCATCACCTCCGGCCACGACCAGATCAAGTCGTTCGAGGCCGACCTCGACGCCTTCCTCGCCGACTGCGCCGCCCGGCCCTCGTGCACGTTCGGCAACGGCAACCCCAAGGCCGCGCTGCAGGCCCTGCTCGCGAAGCTCGAGACGGGGGTGCGCCTGCCCGCCGACTACACGTCCCAGGACGACCGGGGCACGAGCCACACCCGCACGGGAACGCTGGGCATCGGCGAGGCCATCACCGGCATCATCACGCCGCTCTACAGCAAGGACGATTGGCCGGCGCTCGAGAAGGCGCTGGCGCAGGCCACCTCGAAGACCGACCCCAACGGCTACCTGCTGCTGTCGTTCCGCGACTCGCTCCAGGGCCGCGACCGCGACGGCACCTGGAGCCACCTCCCCGACGCCTTCGAGGCCATCGGCTGCGCCGACCAGCCGCAGCGCGCCACGTCGGTCCTGGGCAGCAAGGCGCTGATCGCCGCCTGGAGCAAGGAGATGCCCTTCCTCGGCGCCACCCAGGCCACGGGCTCGCCGGGTTGCTACCGCTGGCCCGCAGCCAGGTACCCCGTCTCCAAGCCCACCCGCGGCGACTTCGCGAAGGCGCCCCCGATGGTGTTCGTGAACAGCACCCAGGACCCCGCCACGCCCTACGCACAGGCGCAGCAGATGCAGGCGCTGGTGCCCGGCTCACGGCTGGTCACCTGGGAGAGCGCCGACCACACCTCGTTCGGACGGGGCCACGCCTGCATCGACGACCCGGTCACGGCCTACCTCGTCAGCGGCACGCTCCCGCCCGCCGGGTTGCGCTGCAAGCCCTGACCGCACCCGACCAGAAGCGGGGCCCGAGCCGCCTCACCGGGCCGGCGCGCCGTTACCTTTAGCCGGGTGAAAGATCCCGCGGCTGACGAAGGCCGCACCCCCGGTTGGCTGCGACGCCTCGCACCGTGGGTCCTCGCGCACAAGGGCACCGCCGCGGTGTCGCTGAGCGCCGCCGTCATCGGCATGGTCGCGACCGCGCTGATCCCGCTGGTGCAGCGGGCCGTCATCGACAACGTCGTCCTCACCCACACCGAGCCGCTGGCACCGCTCCTCGTGGCGCTCGGCGTCATCGCGGTGGTGCGGTTCTTCGCCACGCTGGCCCGCCGGCTCGCGGGTGGTCGGGTCAGCCTCCACGTGCAGTACGACCTGCGCAACGCCATCTTCGACCACGCCCTCGACCTCGACTTCACCCGCCACGACGAACTGCAGACGGGACAGCTGGTCAGTCGGGCCAACACCGACCTCGGGATGGTCCAGGGCGTGCTGCAGATGGTCGGCATGGTCACCGGCAACGTCGTGATGCTGGTGTTCTCGCTCGCCATCATGCTGTGGCTGTCACCCCTGCTGGCGCTGGTGTCGTTCGTGGCCGTGGCCGCCACCTTCCTGGTGGCGTGGCGGATGCGCGGCGCGGTGTACGTCACCACCTGGGACGCCTCCCAGCGCGAGGCCGAGATGACCGCCGTCGCCGAGGAGGCCATCTCCGGCGTCCGGGTCGTGAAGGGCTTCGGCCAGGAGGACCACGAGCTGTCGCGCTTCGCCGCAGCCGTCGACCACCTCTTCGGCGGTCGGGTCCGCTCGCTCCGCTACCGCGCCCGCTTCACCGCGCTGCTCCAGTCGGTGCCCACGCTCGGCCAGGTGGCCGTGATGCTGCTCGGTGGCTGGCTGGCCATCGAGGGTCGGATCACGGTGGGCACGCTGCTGGCATTCTTCACCTACCTCACCCAGCTCGCCGCCCCGGCCCGCATGCTCGCCGTGTTCCTGGCGGCGGCGCAGCAGGCCCGCTCGGGCACCGAGCGCATCATGGACCTGCTCGACGCCGAGCCGGTCGTGGCGGAGCCCGACGACCCCGTCGACCTGCCGCGCGGCCCGGGCGCCATCTCCTTCGACCACGTGGGGTTCTGCTACCGCTCCGGCGAGCCGATCCTCGAGGACTTCACGCTCGAGGTCGCACCGGGCGAGCGGGTGGCGCTGGTGGGCGCCTCGGGCTCCGGCAAGTCCACCCTCACCCTGCTCCTCCCCCGCTTCTACGACGTCTCCTCGGGGGCGGTCCGCATCGACGGCACCGACGTCCGCGACGTGAGCTTCGCCTCGCTGCGCGACCAGATCGGCGTGGTGTTCGAGGACAGCTTCCTGTTCGCCGACTCCCTCGGCGCCAACATCGCCTACGGACGCGAGGACGCGTCCGACGCGCAGATCGAGGCCGTCGCCCGGGCGGCCCAGGCGCACGACTTCATCATGGACACCCCGGGCGGGTACGACACACCCGTCGGCGAAGGGGGCGTGACGCTGTCGGGCGGGCAGCGCCAGCGGCTGGCCCTGGCCCGCGCCCTGCTCACCGACCCGCGCATCCTGATCCTCGACGACGCCACCTCGTCGGTCGACGCCCGCGTCGAGGACGAGATCCACACCGCCCTCGACGAGCTGATGGAGGGCCGCACCACCCTGCTCGTGGCCCACCGGCGCTCGACGCTGCGGCTCGCCGACCGCATCGTGGTGGTCGACAACGGCCGCGTGCTCGACCAGGGCACCCACGACGAGCTGCAGGAGCGGTGCCCCACCTACCGGGCCCTGCTCTCCGGCATCGACGAGGAGGAGACCCCACCCGACACGCACGGCATCGTCGCCAGCCGCCCGGTCGACGACGCTGCCGCAGCAGCCGCGACCGCCGCGGCCACGGCTCCCGTCGCCGTCGTGCCCGTGGCACCGCTGGCCCAGGCCCGGCCGCGCATGGGCGCCGGCATGGGCATCGGCCCCGGTGGCGGGCTGCGCGGTGGAGGTGGCGGCGGGTCCATGGGCTGGATCGGCCCGCCGACGCCGGAGCTGCTCGATGCCGTGGCCGCCCTGAAGCCGGCGCCCGACCAGTCGCTCGTCGACCCCGCCGAGCACGAGGACGACCGCGGCGGGCTCGACTTCTGGCCGTTCCTGCAGAAGTGGCGCCGGGAGCTGCTGCTGGGTCTGCTCCTCGTGGTCCTCGATGGTGCGGCCACGCTGGCCTCCCCCGTCATCGTGAAGGCGGGCATCGACCGGGGGGTCGTCGGCGGCTCCCTGGCGGCGCTGTTCCTCATCGCCGGCGCGGCGCTGGTGGTGGCCCTCTTCGACTGGTGGGACATGTGGGCGGAGACCCTCGTCACCGGCCGCACGGCCGAGCGCGTCCTGGTCGCCCTGCGCATCCGCGTGTTCGCGCAGCTGCAGCGCCTCGGCCTCGACTTCTACGAGCACGAGATGGCCGGCCGCCTCCTCACCCGCGTCACGTCCGACGTCGACACCTTGTCGGACCTGCTCCAGAACGGCTTCGTCAACGCCGCGGTGAGCTTCGTGATGTTCGTGGGCATGGCCGTGGTGCTGCTCGTGCTGAACGTGACGCTGGGCCTCGTGGTGCTGGCACTGGTGATCCCGCTCATCATCGGCACGCTGGTCTACCGGCGGCTGTCCGCCGCGGCCTACGACCGGCAGCGCGACGCCGTCGCCGCGGTGCTCGCGAACCTGCAGGAGAACCTGTCGGGCATCCGCGTCACCCAGGCGTTCCGCCGCGAGGACAGCAACCGCGAGGCGTTCCGCGTGTTCGGCGCGCGGCACCGCGACGCCGGCCTGGCTGCGCTGCGCGTGCAGATCGTCTACTTCGCCGGGGTCGAGCTCCTCTCGGCCATCGGCACGGGGCTGGTGCTCGGCGTGGGGTCGGTGCTGGCCGACAACGGCACCATCACGGTCGGTGCGCTGGTGGCGTTCCTGCTCTACCTCACCCAGTTCTTCGCCCCGATCCAGCAGCTCTCGCAGGTGTTCGACACGTGGCAGAGCGCCTCGGCGGGCATGCGCAAGCTCGATGTGCTGCTGCAGGAGCGCACGTCGACGCCCGCCGCCGCCGACCCCGTCGCCGTCCCGGCGGTGCGCGGCGAGATCACCTTCGACGACGTCCACTTCGCCTACCTCCACCAACAGGGCCGGGCGCTCGACGGCATCGACCTGGTGATCCCCCCGGGACAGCAGGTCGCACTGGTGGGCGAGACCGGCTCCGGCAAGTCGACGCTCATGAAGCTGGTGGCCCGCTTCCACGACACCAGCGAGGGTCGCGTCCTCATCGACGGCACCGACGTCTCGGAGCTCGACCTGGGCAGCTACCGGCGGCACCTCGGCTACGTGCCGCAGGAGCCGTTCCTGTTCGCGGGCACGGTCCGCGACAACCTCGCGTACGGGCGCGCCGACGCCACCGACGAGGAGGTGGTCGCCGCGGCCCAGGCGGTGGGCGTGCACGCCATGATCGAGCTGCTCCCGGGCGGCTACGACCACTGGCTGGTCGAGCGGGGGCGGTCGCTCTCCACCGGCCAGCGCCAGCTCCTGTGCCTGGCCCGCGCCCTGGTCGTGAACCCGGCCATCCTCCTGCTCGACGAAGCCACGTCCAACCTCGACCTCGCCAGCGAGGCGCAGATCGAGCGGGCCATGGCCGCGCTGGCCACCGGTCGCACCTCGATCGTGATCGCCCACCGCCTCGCCACCGCCCGCCGGGCCGACCGCATCGTGGTGATGGACCACGGGGTCGTGGTCGAGGACGGCAGCCACGACGAGCTCATCGCGCAGGGCGGGTTCTACCGCTCGCTGTGGGACGCCTTCGAGGGCGTCGGCACGGCCGGCGTGGCCTGACCGCACCTCCACGCGCACGTCGAGCTGCGCCCGTTGGGGGGTCGTTCGTCACCCTGCGTTCATCGAATCTTGACCATGCCGATCAGGATACGTACCTTGGTCGTCTTCGTCCGCGGCTCCCCGGAGAGAAACCCATGTCGCTTCGTCCCAAGTTGCTCGCGCTCGGCCTGCTCGGCGTCGTCGCCCTCAGCGCCTGCGGCTCCACCAAGAGCTCCTCGAGCTCCAGTGGTGCCGGCACCGTCGCGCTGGTGGCGTACTCCACGCCGAAGCCGGCCTACGACCAGCTGATCAAGGCCTTCAACGCCACCCCCGCCGGCAAGGGCGTCGGCTTCACCTCGTCCTACGGCGCGTCGGGCGACCAGGCCCGGTCGGTGCTCTCCGGGCTCGACGCGGGGTACGTGGCCTTCAGCCTCCAGACCGACATGGACAAGCTGGTGAAGGCCGGCAAGGTGGCGACGAGCTGGAACAGCGGCCCCACCAAGGGCTTCGTCACCGACTCCGTGGTGGTGTTCGTGGTGCGCAAGGGCAACCCCAAGCACATCGAGTCGTGGGCCGACCTGGTGAAGCCGGGCGTCAAGGTCATCACGCCCAACCCCTTCTCGTCCGGCTCCGCCCGGTGGAACATCCTCGCCGCCTACGGCCAGGTCACCACCAGCGGCGGCACCACCGCCCAGGGCCAGGCCTTCCTGCGCAAGCTCTTCGCCAACATCGTCACGCAGCCGGCCAGCGGGCGGGAGGCCACCCAGGCCTTCACCAGCGGCACCGGCGACGTGCTGCTCTCCTACGAGAACGAGGCCATCTTCGCCCGGCAGAAGGGCCAGCCGGTCGACTACGTCGTGCCCGCCACCACGCTGCTGATCCAGAACCCTGCAGCCGTCACCGTCGGCTCGCCCGCGTCCGCCACGTCGTTCCTGGACTACGTGCTGAGCACCCCGGGCCAGACGATCTTCGCCCAGAACGGCTACCGGCCGGTGGTGCCGGGCATCAACGTGACCGTGGAGGGCGCGAACGACCCGGCCAACCCCTTCCCCACCCCGGCCCACCAGTTCACCATCGCGCAGCTCGGCGGGTGGAAGGCGGTCACCGACACCTTCTTCGACACCAAGACCGGTGTCATCACCGCCATCGAGCAGCAGAAGGGCGTCCCGATTGACAAGAAGTAGCGCGGCCACGGTCGCGCCGGGCCGCCGCCACCGCACCCGCTGGATCCGCCCGGCGCCCGGCGTCGGGCGGCTCGGCCGCGGCGGCGCGCTCGGGCTCGGGCTCGCCACGCTGTGGCTCAGCCTGCTGGTGCTGATCCCGCTCGCGGCGGTGGTCCTCAAGTCGTTCAGCCACGGCGCCGGCAACTTCTGGTCGGCGGTCACCGCACCCGACGCGCTCGCCGCACTGCGCCTCACCGTCGAGACGTCGCTGCTCGTGTCGCTCGTCGACGTGGTGATGGGGACCCTGGTGGCCTGGGTGCTCGTGCGCGACGAGTTCGTGGGCAAGCGCATCCTCGAGGTCGTCATCGACCTCCCGTTCGCGCTCCCCACCATCGTGGCGGGCCTGGTGCTGCTGGCGCTCTACGGCCCACAGAGCCCGCTGCACGTGAACCTCGCCCAGTCGCGCGCCGCGGTCTTCCTGGCGCTGCTCTTCGTCACCCTCCCGTTCGTGGTCCGCACGGTCGAGCCGGTGCTCATCGAGCTCGACCACGACATGGAGGAGGCCGCCGCCTCCCTCGGCGCGAGCCGCTTCGTGGTGTTCCGCCGCATCGTGCTGCCCAACCTCGCGCCGGCCATCGCCGCGGGCACCGCCCTGTCGTTCGCCCGGGCCATCAGCGAGTACGGCGCCACGGTGCTCCTGTCGGGCAACATCCCCCTCAAGACGCAGGTGGCATCGGTGCAGATCGCCGGCCAGATCGAGAGCGACAACACGGCGGGCGCGGCCGCCGTCGCCACCGTGCTGCTGGTCACCGCCCTGCTGGTCATGATCGCCCTCACCCTGCTCCAGCGCTGGGCCCGTCGCCGTGGCTGAGCCCCGCACCCGCACCACGCGTGCCCGTCCGGGCGTGGGGCGCCTGGCGATGCGGCTCATCGTCATCCTCTACCTGTCGTTCCTGCTGGTGATCCCAGTGTCGCTGATCTTCTGGCGCACGTTCTCGCACGGCGTCGCGCCGGTCTGGCACGCGCTGCAGGACCCGGCCATGACCAGTGCCTTCCGCGTCACCGGCATCGTCACCGGCATCAGCGTGGTGATCGACACGGTGTTCGGCGTCACCATCTCGCTGCTGCTGGTCCGCTACCGCTTCTTCGGGCGGCGCTTCCTCGATGCCATCCTCGACCTGCCGCTGGCCATTTCGCCCGTCGTGGTCGGCCTGGCGCTCATCCTCGTCTACGGCAAGTACGGCTGGTTCGGCGGCTTCCTCGAGCGCCACGGCTTCCAGGTCATCTTCGCCCTCCCGGGCATGGTGCTCGCCACCGTGTTCACCTCCCTGCCGTTGGTGGCGCGGGAGGTCATGCCGGTGCTGGAGGAGATCGGGGTCGAGCAGGAGCAGGCGGCCCGCACGCTCGGCGCCGGCCCCACGCAGACCTTCCGCCGCGTCACCCTGCCGGCCATCCGCTGGGCGCTCGCCTACGGCGTGGTGCTGAGCATGGCCCGCTGCCTCGGCGAGTACGGCGCCGTGTCGGTGGTGTCGGGGCGCCTCGTCAACAAGACGCAGACGCTGCCGCTCATCGTCGACCAGAGCTTCCAGAACTACGACGTCACCACCGCCTACACCGCGTCGTTCGTGCTGGCCGCCATCGCCATCGCCAGCCTCGTCGTCATCTCCCTGCTCCGACCGAAGGAACGTGCCTGATGGGCATCGACGTCCACCACATCACCAAGCGGTTCGGCGACTTCGTGGCCCTCGACGACGTCTCGCTGTCGATCCCCACCGGCCAGCTCACCGCCCTGCTCGGCCCGAGCGGTGGCGGCAAGTCCACGCTGCTGCGCATCATCGCCGGGCTCGAGGAGCCCGATTCGGGCACCGTCACCATCGAGGGCGTCGACGCCACCGCCCTGCCGCCGCAGCGACGCAACGTGGGCTTCGTGTTCCAGCACTACGCCGCCTTCAAGCACCTGAGCGTGTACCGCAACGTGGCGTTCGGCCTCGAGATCCGCAAGCGGCCCAAGGACGAGATCCGCACCCGCGTGATGGAGCTGCTGGAGCTGGTGCACCTCGAGCAGTTCGCCGACCGCTACCCGGCGCAGCTCTCGGGTGGGCAGCGCCAGCGCATGGCCCTGGCCCGCGCCCTGGCCGTGGAGCCCAGCGTCATGCTCCTCGACGAGCCCTTCGGCGCCCTCGACGCGCAGGTCCGGCGCGAGCTGCGCGACTGGCTGCGGCGCCTCCACGACGAGGTGCACGTCACCACGGTGTTCGTCACCCACGACCAGGAGGAGGCCCTCGAGGTCTCCGACGAGATCGTCGTCATCAACCAGGGCGCGGTCGAGCAGACCGGCACCCCTTCCGCGCTGTACGACCAGCCCGCCAACGAGTTCGTCATGCGCTTCCTCGGCCCGGTCACCCACCTCGGCGGCCACCTGGTCCGCCCCCACGACATCGACATCTCCCTCACGCCCGAGCCCGCCACCCACGCGGCGACGGTGAGCCGCATCCAGCGGGTGGGGTTCGAGGTGCGCGTCGAGGCGCGCACCGCCGACACCACCGATGCCGACGAGGTGTCGATCCAGCTCACCCGCGGCCTGGCCGACCGGCTCGACCTCGCGGTCGGCCAGCAGCTCTGGCTCCGCGCCAGCCACGACGCCTCGGCCCTCGACCTCACCGACACGCCCGCCCTCGCCGTTTCGTGAACCGAAGTGGTTGCTGGGCAACCACTTCGGTTCAGAGAGGCCGCGGTTCGGGTCAGCCGTTCATGAGCTTGGTGAGGCGCTCCTGGGCCTCGATGCACTCCTCGACCATGCCGAGCACCACCTGGGCCGCGGGGCGGACCTTGGTGGCGTTGCCGATGATCTGGCCGGCCGGGTTGAAGTTCACCGCCACCGCCTGCTCGGGGTAGGCGTGGCCGCGGCGCACCGCGTCGGCCGTGACCATGAACTGGAGCGGCATGCCGAGCGGCTTGGGGTTCTCGGGGTTCTCCCACGCCTCGGTCCAGTCGTTGCGCAGCATGCGGCAGGGCTTGCCCGTCCACGAACGGGAGCGCACCGTGTCGCGCGACGTGGCCTTGAGGTAGCTGTCCATCTGGCCCGGCGGGATGTCGGCCTCTTCGACGGTCAGCCACAGCGAGCCCGTCCACGCGCCCTGCGCACCCATGGCGAGCGCGGCGGCCACCTGCTTGCCCGTGCCGATGCCACCCGCGGCCAGCACCGGCGTGGGGGCCACGGCCTCGATCACCTCGGGCCACAGCACCATGGAGCCGATCTCACCCGTGTGGCCACCGCCTTCGGTGCCCTGGGCGATGATGATGTCGACGCCCGCGGCCTTGTGCTTCAGCGCCTGGTGCGACGACCCGCACAGCGCGGCCACCAGCCGGCCCGCCTCGTGGATCTCGTCGATGATCTCGGCCGGCGGCGTGCCCAGCGCGTTGGCGATGAGCTTCATCTTGGGGTGCCGCAGCGCCTCGAGCACCTGCGGGGTGGCCGTGGCCTCCGTCCAGCCGATGAGCTCGCGTGCCTCGCCGCCCTCGGGCATCTCCGGCACGCCGTGGTCGCTGAGGATCTTCGACGCGAACTCGCGGTGCCCGGCGGGCACCATCTCGCGCAGCATGTCCTCGAGCTTCTCGGGGTCGAGCTCACCCATGCCCTCGTACTTGCCGGGGATCACGATGTCGACGCCGTAGGGCTTGTCGCCGATGTGCTCGTCGATCCACTCGAGCTCGGTCTTGAGCTGCTCGGGCGTGAACCCCACGGCGCCGAGCACGCCGAACCCACCCGCCTTGCTCACGGCCACGACGACGTCGCGACAGTGGGTGAAGGCGAAGATGGGGAACTCGATGCCCAGCTTCTGGGCGACTTCGGTCTGCATTGAACTGCTCCTGTGACGGCGTGCGGGGTGTGGCGCTTGGACGGGGACGACGGGAGGGGGTGTTGCTAGCTGAGCTGCACCGGCAGGTACTTGATGCCGTTGATGAAGTCGGACCGCATGCGGCGCGGCTCACCGGTGTACTCGGCATTGGGGTAGCGGCGCAGCAGCTCCCGCATCATGGTGCGGATCTCCATGCGCGCGAGGTTCGCGCCGAGGCAGAAGTGGGTGCCACCCCCACCGAAGGTGACGTGGTCGTTGGGCGAGCGGTGGATGTCGAAGGTGTCCGGGTTCTCGAACGCCTCCTCGTCGCGGTTCGCCGACGCGTAGAAGATGACGACCTTGTCGCC
>JADGOP010000363.1 GCA_017882935.1 Actinomycetota bacterium | reverse complement strand
GCTCGTGGGCGACGACGGGCCCAGCGCCAACTACGTCGCCATGAAGCACCGCGACTGCGAGGAGCTGGGCATCGCCTCGTTCGCCGAGGACCTGCCGGCCGATGCCACGAGCGCCGACGTCGATGCCGCGGTCGACCGCTTCAACGCCAACCCCGCCATCCACGCCTGCCTGCTGCAGTACCCCTTCCCGAAGCACCTCGACTACGAGGCCATCCTCACGCGGCTCGACCCCGCCAAGGACGCCGACGGCCTGCACCCGGTCAGCCTCGGCCACCTCGTCATGGGCGTCGACAGCCCCATCCCCTGCACGCCCGCCGGCATCGTCGAGCTGCTCGTGCACAACGACGTCGCCATCGAGGGGCAGCACGTCGTCATCATCGGCCGGGGCCTCACCATCGGCCGACCGTTGGCCAACCTGCTGGCCCTCAAGCGTCCCCACGCGAACGCCGCGGTCACCGTCGTGCACACGGGCGTGCCCAACCTCGCCGACTACACCCGCCAGGCCGACATCCTGGTCGCGGCCGCCGGGGCACCGGGGCTCGTCACCGCCGACATGGTCAAGCCGGGCGCTGCCGTGGTGGCCGCCGGGGTGTCGTTCGACGGGCGCAAGATCCTGTCCGACGTCGCCGAGGACGTGGCCGAGGTTGCGGCGTGGCTGTCGCCCCGCATCGGGGGGGTGGGGCCCATGACCCGGGCGATGCTCATGGCGAACACCGTGCGTGCGGCCGAGCTCGCCGCCGGGCCCGATCCGGCCTGAGAGGCCGCGCTGATGGGGCGCCTCCAGCCCGTCCTCTGAGCGGGCCTGGGGGACGCGCGCCGTGGATCGTCGGACCCGTCCGGCGGGCTGCCGTATCGTGATCGGGCCATGACCCGCATCCCCGACCTGCTCGCCGCCGGGCGCACGCTCTCGTTCGAGTTCTTCCCGCCCAAGACTGCGGCGGGCGCAGCCGAGCTCGACGCCGCGCTCCAGGAGCTGGCCGTGCTGCGGCCCTCGTTCATCTCGGTCACGTACGGCGCGCTCGGCTCCACCCGCGCCAACACCCGCGACCTCGTCATCGGCTTCAACCAGCGGCACCCCTTCCCGGCGATGCCGCACCTCACCTGCGTGGGCCAGTCGCGCGCCGAGCTCCACGAGCTGCTCGGGGCCTACCAGCGGAGCGGCATCGAGAACGTCCTCGCCCTCGCCGGCGACCCGCCCGCCGACGGCTCGCCTTCCGGCGGCGACTTCACCTTCGCCACCGAGCTGATCGAGCTGGTGCGCGAGGTCGGCGACTTCTCGGTCGGTGTCGCCGCCTTCCCCGAGCTGCACCCCCGGTCGCCCGACCGGACCACCGACCGCAGGCACCTGGCCGAGAAGCTCTGCGCCGCCGACTTCGGCATCACGCAGTTCTTCTTCGAGGTCGAGCACTACGTCCGCCTGGTCGACGAGCTCGACGCCCTCGGCTGCACCACGCCGCTCATCGCGGGCGTGATGCCGTTCGTCAGCGTCCCCGGCGTGCGGCGCATGGCCGCCATGAACGGCACGCACCTCCCCGACGAGCTGCAGGTGCGGCTCGACGAGGTCGACGGCGACCCCGACGCGGTACGGGCGCTCGGCGTCGAGGTGGCCACCGAGCTGTGCGGCCAGCTGCTCGACCACGGCGTCCCGGGCCTGCACCTCTACGCGCTGAACCGGGCCGGGTCGATCAAGGCGATCCACGCCCAGCTCGACCTCTCCGCCGGTTGAACCTGCGTCCCGGCGCATTGCAGACAAGTCCGATACAGGTCTAGGGTCTCGACCCATGGCCGACAAGATCACCGCCGCTGCTGACGGCACCCTCAGCGTCCCCGACGAGCCCATCATCCCCTTCATCGAGGGCGACGGAACCGGGGTCGACATCTGGCCCGCGGCCAAGCTCGTGCTCGACGCCGCGGCGGCGAAGGACGGCAAGAACGTGGCCTGGAAGGAGGTCCTCGCCGGCGAGAAGGCCTTCAACGCCACCGGCGAGTGGCTGCCCGACGCCACCACCGAGGCGTTCCAGGAGTACCTCATCGGCATCAAGGGCCCGCTCACCACGCCCGTGGGCGGCGGCATCCGCTCCCTCAACGTGGCCCTGCGGCAGATCCTCGACCTCTACGTGTGCCTGCGCCCGGTGCGTTGGTTCCAGGGCGTGCCGTCGCCGGTCAAGAAGCCCGAAGCGGTCGACATGGTGATCTTCCGCGAGAACACCGAGGACATCTACGCCGGCATCGAGTACGCCGGTGGCACCGAGCAGAACGCCAAGCTGCTCGCCTTCCTCGAGGAGAACATGCCGGCCGAGTTCGGCAAGATCCGCTTCGGCACGCAGGCCAAGGTCACCGCCTGGGAGGCCGAGCTCGAGCGCATCGGTGCCCCCAAGCGCGACCTCGGCGTCGACGTGGGCCTCGGCATCAAGCCGGTGAGCCGCCTCGGCACCGAGCGCCTGGTGCACAGCGCCATCGCCTATGCCATCCAGCACGACCGCAAGTCGGTCACGCTGGTGCACAAGGGCAACATCATGAAGTTCACCGAGGGGGCGTTCCGCGACTGGGGCTACCAGACCGCGGTCGACTTCTACGGTGCGGTCGAGCTCGACGGCGGGCCGTGGCACGTGATCCCCGAGGGCAAGCCGGGCGCCGGCATCATCATCAAGGACGTCATCGCCGACGCCTTCCTGCAGCAGATCATGACCCGGGCCGACGAGTACGACGTCGTCGCCACCCTCAACCTCAACGGCGACTACATCTCCGACGCCCTGGCGGCCGAGGTGGGTGGCATCGGCATCGCCCCCGGCGCCAACATCAACTACGTCACCGGTCACGGCATCTTCGAGGCCACCCACGGCACCGCGCCCAAGTACGCCGGCCAGGACAAGGTCAACCCCGGCTCGCTGCTGCTGTCGGGCGTGCTCATGTACGAGCACATCGGCTGGACCGAGGCGGCGGCCGACATCGTGGCGGCGCTCGAGCGCACCATCGCCGACAAGATCGTCACCTACGACTTCGCCCGCATGCTGCCCGGCGCCACCGAGGTCAAGTGCTCGGAGTTCGCCAAGGCCATCGTCGAGCGGCTCTAGTCCCCGTCCATTGCGTGTCCGTAGGTGGTTGCTGGGCAACCACCTACGGACGAGCAATGCGACTTTGGCCCGGCGGCTAGAATCTGACGGTCTGTCAGATCGTGAGTCTCGGAGGCCATAGATGCTGGACCACCTGATCACCGGAGCAACCGTCGTCGACGGGACGGGTTCGCCCGGGTTCGTGGGCGACGTCGGGCTGCGCGACGGGCGCATCGTGGCCGTGGGCCCGGTCGGCTCCGTCGACGAGCCTGCCGCC
>JADGOP010000034.1 GCA_017882935.1 Actinomycetota bacterium | reverse complement strand
AGCCGCGGGCCCGGCCCTTGGCCGCGATCTCCGGCTGGATCTCGATCCCTGCGCACTCGAGGTCGAGGTGGCGGCGGAGCTCGTCGAAGTGCCGGCAGTCGCCGGTGCCGACGTCGAACAGCCGCCCCGGGCTGCTCTGGATCAACCGGCCGTAGAAACGGGCCCGTGATCGGGCCCTGGCCTGCACCAGTAGGCGGGCGACGGCGCCGTGGTTCTCATTGTAAGCGTGGTAGTCGTCCGGGTAGAAGGGGGGGAGCTCCGACTCGGTGGGGCGCGGGCTGGTGCTCACGGTTCCCGCCGAGGAGTCACCCCAGGTGGTCATCGACTGGCTGCTGCGCGCCACCATGGCGCTCACGCCGTTGTCGATCACCGGCACCTGGGTCGCCGACGTCCACGAGGGCTCCGACCCCCGCTGACCCCCGTGCGCTTCGGGGGAAACGCGAGAAGGAGAAGGTGGGGCTACCCGCTCGCCTTCTGCGTGACGAGCAGCAGCAGGCGGGGGATGGTGGCGGCCGCCTCGTACTCGGCGGCGCGGGCCAGGAACCCCGGTGGCGGGGCCGG
The DNA here is from genome assembly GCA_017882935.1 of Actinomycetota bacterium. Lineage (GTDB taxonomy): Bacteria > Actinomycetota > Acidimicrobiia > Acidimicrobiales > Iamiaceae > JADGOP01. The sequence goes on along the minus strand of JADGOP010000034.1, from coordinate 10,367 downwards.
CTCCTCCATGTGGTGAAGCAGCAGCCCGTTGGATGCCAGGGCGTTCACGTAGCGCGACAGCGGCCGGTGGATGAAGGGGATGAACACGTCCTTCTCCACCTCCTCGATGGAGAGGTCCTCGACGAGGTAGGGGCCGATGCGCCAGTACTGCTCCGGCGGGTCGAGCACCTGGTCGTCGATCCAGCCGCTCTGCGGGGTCTGCAGCAGCGGGTGGTTGAGGAAGAAGGCGAAGCGTCCACCGGGGGCGAGCACCCGGGCCACCTCCGCGATGGCGTCGTCGACGCGCTCGATGTGCTCGAACACGAGGCACGCCACGACGGCGTCGAACGAGGCGTCGCCGAACGGCAGGTCAGCGGCGCCCGCCCGGGCGTAGGCCGGACCGCCCGCGCGACCGTCGGCTTCGAGCACCTGGGCCCAGGTGGGATCGACGCCGACGACGGTGGTGGCGCCCCCGGCCACGGCGAGGCGGGCGACCTGTCCCTCGCCGCAGCCCACGTCGAGCACCCGGGCCGCCCCGGCGAGCCAGCGCGCCGCCAACGGCAGGATCTGCTCCTCGTACTCGGGGTCGGCGCCCTCGGTGAAGCCCTCCTGCCACCACTGGGCGTTGGCCTCCCACAGGTCGCGGGCTCCGGCGGGCAGGTCGTCGGAGGGCAGCGGTGGGTTCACACCCCCGATGGTGGACGACGCGCGGGCCGCGCACCAACCGAGTGGATCTTGCCGTGCACCGCGTCGGCGACGGCGTCGGGCAGCCACGACAAGGCGCGGAGGTCGTCGATGCTGGCCTCCTTCACCGCCTTCATCCCCCCGAGCTCCTTCACGAGCCGCGTCTTGCGGGTGGGGCCGAGCCCGGGGACGTCGTCGAGCACCGACTTGGTCATGCGCTTGTCGCGCAGCTGCCGGTGGTAGGTGATGGCGAAGCGGTGCGCCTCGTCGCGGATGCGCTGCAGCAGGTACAGCGCCTCGGACTGGCGGGGCAGCTGGACCGGGTCGCTGCGCCCCGGCACGTAGACCTCCTCGAAGCGCTTGGCCAGCGACGCCACGGGGATCTCCTCGTCGAGGCCGAGGTCCTCGAGCACCCGCACCACCGACGACAGCTGACCCTTGCCGCCGTCGATCAGCAGCAGCTGCGGCGGGTAGGCGAAGCGGCCGCGCTCGGCCACCGGCTTGTCGCGCTCCTCGAGCAGGTTGGTGAGGCGCCGGGTGAGGACCTCCTCCATGGCCGCGAAGTCGTCGTTGCCGGGCACGTGGACCTTGAAGCGCCGGTACTCGCGCTTGGCCGGCAGGCCGTCCTCCATGACCACCATCGAGCCCACGTAGTCGGTGCCCTGGAGGTGGCTCATGTCGTAGCACTCGATGCGCAGCGGGGCCTCGGGCAACCCCAGGAAGTCCTGCAGCTCGTTGAGGGCCTTGGCGCGGCTGTTGTGGTCGGAGGCCCGGCGCAACCGGTGGCGGGTGAACTCCTCGGTGGCGTTGCGCGTGACCGTCTCCTGCAGCGTGCGCTTCTCGCCGCGCTGCGGCACCCGGATGGTGACCGCGCTCCCCCGCTGCGACGTGAGCCACTCCTGGTACAGCCCGAGGTCGTCGGGCTCCGTGGGCACGAGCACCTGCTTGGGGTAGCCGAGCACCGGCTCCTCGTCGTAGAGGCCCTCGAGCACGCGGCCCATGAGCTCGGGGCCCGAGAGGTCCTCGACCTTGTCGAGCACGAAGCCCTTGCGCCCGAGCACCCGGCCCTTGCGCACGTGGAACACCTGGACCGCGGCCTCGAGGTCGTCGTCGGCCACGCCGACCACATCGAGGTCCTCGTTCCGCTCCGCCACCATCTGCTGCCGCTCGATGGCCTTGCGCACGCTGATGAGGCGGTCGCGCAGGCGCGCGGCGCGCTCGAACTCGAGCTCGTCGGAGGCCTGCCGCATCTGGACCTCGAGGTCGCGCACGATGTCGTCGCTGTTGCCCTCGAGGAAGTGGAGCAGCTGTGCCACGAGCTCGGCGTAGCGCTCGTGGTCGACCTCGCCGACGCAGGGCCCCGAGCACTTCTCGATGTGGAACAGCAGGCACGGACGGCCCAGCTTCTGGTGCCGGTTGAACTTGTTGTCGGAGCAGGTCCGCAGCGGGAAGGTGCGCAGCAGGAGGTCGAGCGTCTCGCGGATGGCGTAGGCGTGCCCGTAGGGACCGAAGTAGCGCACCCCCTTGCGCTTGGCCCCCCGCATGACGGTGGGACGCGGCCACTCCTCCCCCACCGTGACGGCCAGGAACGGGTAGCTCTTGTCGTCGACGAGCCGCACGTTGAAGCGCGGGCGGTAGCGCTTGATGAGGCTGTACTCGAGCATGAGCGCCTCGACCTCGTTGGCCACCTGGATCCACTCCACCGACTCGGCGGTGGCCACCATCTGCGCGGTGCGCGGCGGCAGGGCCCGGGGATCCTGGAAGTAGTTCGAGAGGCGCTGCCGCAGCGACTTGGCCTTGCCGACGTAGATCACCCGGCCGGCCGCGTCCTTGAACTGGTAGGACCCCGGCGAATCGGGGATCGTTCCGGCTGGGGGGCGCTCGACCACCCGCTCATCGTACGGAGGGGCTGGCGCCACCCGTTCCCGGCGCCGAAGTACCGTGCGGCGATGTCGTCGGCCCCCCTCCACCTCGAAGACGAGGTCGAGGCAGCGCCGCGCCCCGGCACGGGCGGCGCCGACCGCACGGCCGAGCGCGTCGGGCTGCTCGCCGCGGTGACGGTGCTGCTGGCGTTCGCCGTTGTGCGCCTGAGCACCACCTCCCTGTGGCTCGACGAGGCCTGGTCGCTCGCGGCCACGCAGAAGCTCGGCATGAGCCTGCGCGCCACCAACGGCACCATGAGCGCCTACTACGTGCCGCTCTGGCTGTGGGCCCGGGTCAGCACGGCCACGTGGTGGCTGCGCCTGTTGTCCACCGTCTTCGCCATCGGCACCCTGGTGGTGGTCTCCAAGCTGGCCCGCCGGGTTGGTGGCAGCCGCCTCGCCACCATCGCCCCGCTGCTGCTCGTGGCCAGCCCGATGTTCCTCTGGAAGGCCACCGAGGCGCGCGCCTACGGCCTCGAGACGCTCGTCGTGGCCTGCACCTGGCTGGTGCTGTTCCGGGCCGTCGAGGCGCAGCACGAGCCCGACAGCCGAGCGGTCATGCGGTGGAGCATCGTGCTCGGCCTCCTCGCGGCCGTCGGCCCGCTCGTGCACGGCCTCTACATCCTCGAGCTGTTCGGCGTGGTGGCGGTGCTGCTCCTCGGCGACATCCGCGCCGGCCTGCGCATCATCGCCCCGGCGTTCCTCGCCTGCCTCGTGGCCACGCTCGTGCTCCTCGCCACCGGCTCGAAGGACTACGGCGCCGCCTTGCCCGGCTCGATCGCCCACCTGTTCGCCGACGGTGGCGACTGGTTCCTCGCCGCGATCGAGCGCGTCGCGCTCATCGTGCTCGTGGTGCTGGTGGCGGGCATAGTGGCCTGCACCGCGCAGGCCGTGCGCGCCAGGAGCGACACCGAGCGCATGGACCGGGCGATGCCCCTGGCGTGGGTGATCGTCCCCGTCGCCGCGATCCTGGTCGAGCGCGCCGTGCACGGTGTCTACGTGGCGTACTACCTGGCCCCGATCGCGCCGGGGATCGCGCTCCTGCTCGGCTGCGGCGCTCTGGCGCTCGACGACCTCCTGCTCCGCCGCCGTGCCCGGACGACCCGTCCCGGGCTCCTGGGCCCGGTCGTCGTGGCGACGGTGGGGCTCCTGCTCGTGGCCCAGGTCCAGCACCCCCTCCGGCCCGGCGAGGACTGGCGCGGCGCGGCGCGCCTGGTGGCAGCCGAGACCCGCTCCGGCGACGCGATCCTGTTCGTCCAGTCGCCCATCGTGGAGTCACGCACGGCGTTCGAGGCCGCGTGGCGCGAGGTGCGCCATCCGCTCGTGCCCACGGCGTTGTCGCCGGCACGTCCGCTCGGCAGGGCGCAGCGCGAGGACACGTTCCTGACCCCGGCACAGGTGGCGGCGCGTGCCCGGCAGTACTCGCGGATCTGGGTCGTCGACATCCACGGCGTCCTCGACGACAAGCACCTCGTCAGCCGGGCCCACCTGACCACGTCCTTCCACAAGGCCGTGGACCGCACGTTCGAGGGCGGGATCCGCGTGCTGCGCTACGACGCCAACGCCCCGTGAGCCGACACACCACCTCGTGGTGGGGACCGTCCCGACCGGGAGGGCCACCCGCCGGCGCAGGCGATAGGGTGTGACCACGTCGTCCTGGCATGCGGCGAACATTTGAAGCTCCGGGACCGACACCCCCGTGGCGTGGCGACCAGGCTGCCCCCACCGGTCTCAACCGGAGCCAACCACGGAGGCTCCACCCAACATGCTGCGGCTCCAAGCCCCGCTTCCCGAGCGCTACTCCGACGCATCCCCCGACGAGCTCACCGACCGCATCGCGACGGCACGGGCCCGACTCGGCGACCGCGCCTTCATCCTCGGCCACCACTACCAACGCGACGACGTGATGCGCTGGGCCGACGCCCGTGGCGACTCGTACCGCCTCTCGGTGCTCGCCCAGCAGCGACCCGAGGCGGAGTTCATCGTCTTCTGCGGCGTCCACTTCATGGCCGAGTCGGCCGACGTGCTCACCGGCGACCACCAGCAGGTGATCCTGCCCGACCTCAACGCCGGCTGCTCGATGGCCGACATGGCCGACATCGACGAGGTCGAGGAGGCCTGGGAGTCGCTCGGTCGCGTCATCGACATCGAGCGCCTCGTGCCGATCACCTACATGAACTCGTCGGCCGCCATCAAGGCCTTCGTGGGCCGGCACGGCGGGGCGGTGTGCACCTCCACCAACGCCCGCCAGGTGCTCGAGTGGGCGCTGGGTCTCGGCGACCGCGCCGGGCTCAGCACCGAGGGCGCCACCGGCTCGGGCGACCGGGTGCTGTTCTTCCCCGACCAGCACCTGGGCCGCAACACCGCCTTCGACCTCGGCTACGGGGCGGACGACATGCGCGTGTGGAACCCCAAGCTCGACCTCGGTGGCCTCACCGACACCGACTGCAAGGACGCCTCGCTGCTGCTGTGGAAGGGCCACTGCTCGGTGCACCAGCGCTTCAAGGTGGCGCACGTCGACGCCTTCCGCGCTGCCCACCCCGGCGGCATCGTGGTGGCGCACCCCGAGTGCTCCCACGAGGTGTGCGAGGTCGCCGACCAGGTCGGCTCCACCGACTTCATCATCCGCGCGGTCGAGGCGGCCCCGTCCGGGAGCGTCATCGGCGTCGGCACCGAGATCCACCTCGTGAACCGGCTCAACGACGAGACCGCCGACAAGACCGTGGTGTCGCTCGACCCCATCGTGTGCCCGTGCTCGACGATGTCGCGCATCGACACCCCGCACCTCGCCTGGGTCCTCGAGCAGCTCGTCCTCGGCAACGTGGTCAACCGCATCACCGTCGACCCCGACACCGCCGAGTGGAGCCGCGTGGCCCTGCAGCGGATGCTCGACATCACCTGACGATCCCAACTCCCCAAAACGGACGAGGGTCCGGCCGTCAGTCGTCGGTGGGGAGGAGCGGGGCGAGGAACTGCCCGGTGTAGCTCTCGGGGCACGCCGCCACGACCTCGGGCGGGCCCTCGACCACCACCGTGCCGCCTCCGGTGCCGCCCTCGGGGCCGAGGTCGATCACCCAGTCGGCCGTCTTGATGACGTCGAGGTTGTGTTCGATGACCAGCACCGTGTTGCCCTGGTCGGTGAGCCGGGACAGCACCGTGAGGAGCTTGCGGATGTCTTCGAAGTGGAGCCCGGTGGTGGGCTCGTCGAGGATGTAGATGGTGTGGCCGGTGGAGCGCTTCGACAGCTCGGAGGCGAGCTTGATGCGCTGCGCCTCGCCGCCCGAGAGCGTGGTGGCGGGCTGCCCGAGCCGCACGTAGCCGAGGCCCACGTCGACGAGCGTCTGCATGTGCCGGGAGATGGCCGGCTGGTTCCCGAAGAACTCGAGCGCCTCCTCGCACGACAGCTCGAGCACCTCGGTGATGTTCTTTCCCTTGAAGGCGATGTCGAGCGTGTCGCGGTTGTAGCGCGCGCCCTTGCACACCTCGCACGGCACGTAGACGTCGGGCAGGAAGTGCATCTCGATCTTGATGGTGCCGTCGCCCGAGCAGGCCTCGCAGCGTCCGCCCTTGACGTTGAACGAGAAGCGGCCGGGCAGGTAGCCGCGCACCTTGGCCTCGGAGGTCTGCGCGAACAGCTTGCGGATGTGGTCGAACACCCCGGTGTAGGTGGCCGGGTTGGACCGGGGCGTGCGGCCGATGGGCGACTGGTCGATGTTGATGACCTTGTCGAGCAGCTCCACGCCCTCGATGCGGGTGTGCAGGCCCGGTGCCACGCGGCTGCGGTAGATGCGCTGCATCAGCACCCGGTAGAGGATGTCGTTGACGAGCGTGGACTTGCCCGACCCCGACACGCCCGTGACCGACACGAAGCAGCCGAGCGGCAGCTCGACGTCGATGCCGCGCAGGTTGTGCTCGCGCGCGCCCTTGATGGTGAGCCAGGCATCGCCCGGCTTGCGCCGCATCTCGGGCACCGGGATGGACCGCTTGCCCGAGAGGTACTGCCCGGTGAGCGAGTCCTTCGAGCGGAGCAGCCCCTTGACGGGCCCGGCATACACCACCGCGCCGCCGTGCTCGCCGGCGCCGGGCCCGATGTCGACGACGTAGTCGGCCACCCGGACCGTGTCCTCGTCGTGCTCGACCACCAGTACGGTGTTGCCGAGGTCGCGCAGCCGGACCAGCGTCTCGATGAGGCGGTGGTTGTCGCGCTGGTGCAGGCCGATGGACGGCTCGTCGAGGACGTAGAGCACCCCGACGAGCCCCGAGCCGATCTGGCTGGCCAGCCGGATGCGCTGCGCCTCGCCCCCGGCGAGCGTGGCCGCCGACCGCGTGAGGCTGAGGTAGTCGAGCCCCACGTCGAGCAGGAAGCCCAGCCGCGAGTTGACCTCCTTCAGCACCCGTTCGGCGATGAGCCGGTCGCGCTCGCTCAGCTCGATCGAGGCCAGCACGCCGGCCGCGTCGCGGATGGACATGGAGCCGAGCGAGTCGATGGAGTGGCCGTCGATGGTGACCCCGAGCGACAGCGGCTTGAGGCGGGCACCCTCGCACGTGGGGCACGGCACCTCGCGCATGTAGCTCTCGACCTGCTCGCGCTGCGAGTCGGACTCGGCGTCGGCGTGGCGGCGCTGCAGCCACGGCACGACGCCCTCGTAGGTGGCGGTGTAGTGCCGGGCGCGGCCGTAGCGGTTCTTGTAGGTGACGTCGACCTTGCCGGCCCCGACGCCCTGCAGGAGGAGCTTGCGCTGCTTGGCCGGGAGGCTCGACCACGGGGCGTCGGCGTCGATGTCGTAGGTCTCGGCGACGGCCTCGAGCAGCTTGCCGAAGTAGCGCATGTGGCCGCCGGCCCACGGTGCCAGCGCGCCCTCGTTCACGCTGAGGGAGGGGTCGGCCACCACCAGCTCGGGATCGACCTCGAAGCGGGTGCCCAGGCCGTCGCACGTCTCGCAGGCGCCGTAGGGCGAGTTGAACGAGAAGTTCCGGGGGGCCAGCTCCTCGTAGGAAGTGCCGCACCGCGGGCAGGCCAGGTGCTGGCTGAAGGTGAGCGTCTCGGGCTTGCCCTCACCGCTCTTGGGCACCAGCTCGACCTCGGCCACGCCGTCGGCCAGCTCGAGTGCCGTCTCGAGCGACTCGGTGAGCCGCCGGTCGATGCCCTCGCGCTTCACCAACCGGTCGATGATGACCTCGATGGTGTGCGTCTCGTAGCGGGCCAGGTCGAGCTTGTCGGTCAGCTCGTGGACCTCGCCGTCGATGCGCGCCCGGGCGAAGCCCTGCCCCGCCAGGTCGGCCATGAGCGTCTCGTAGTTCCCCTTGCGACCGCGCACGACGGGAGCGAGCACCTGGAAGCGCGTGCCCTCGGGCAGCTCGAGCACCCGGTCGACGATCTGCTGCGGCGTCTGCCGGGTGATGACCGACCCGTCCTTGGGGCAGTGCGGCACACCGATGCGCGCGTAGAGCAACCGCAGGTAGTCGTAGACCTCGGTGATGGTGCCGACCGTGGACCGCGGGTTGCGCGAGGCGCTCTTCTGGTCGATGGAGATGGCCGGCGAAAGGCCCTCGATGAAGTCGACGTCGGGCTTGTCCATCTGCCCGAGGAACTGCCGGGCGTAGGACGACAGCGATTCGACGTAGCGCCGCTGGCCCTCGGCGTAGATGGTGTCGAACGCGAGTGAGGACTTGCCCGAGCCGGACAGCCCGGTGAACACGATGAGCTTGTCGCGCGGCAGTTCCAGCGACACGTTGCGGAGGTTGTGCTCTCGCGCACCTCGGATGACGAGCTGATCGGCCACGGTGGGTCAGCCTACCGGTTCCGCCAACCTCTCTGGCGAACGTACGTTCGCCGGTCGGATCGCGAGGAACAGCTCGACCATGAGCCACACCAGGCAGAGGTTCCGGGCCAGGACGACGCCCTGCAGCAGGCGGTTGCCGGGGATCATCGCGTGGTCGAACCAGAGCAGGTAGGCGAAGGTGAGCCAGCCAGACAGGGCGTACGACCACCCCACCGAGCGGTTCCCCCGGGCCGCCAGGAGCACCGCGAACGGGGCCGGCCAGACGACGTACTGCGCGGACAGGATCCGGGAGAACAGCATCGAGGCCACGGTGATGGCACCGCAGAGGGCCACCACGTCGCTCCCCGGCTCCCACGCCCGCCACAGCGCCCCGAGCGTGAACACCACGAGCAAGGCGGTGAACACCGGGTTGGCCCACGCGTAGGAGCCGCCGTTGATCACCCAGGCACCCGAAACCCCCTTGGCGTGGCCGTGGACGTTGAGGAACTGCACCGAGGCGAAGAGGCTCTCGATCTCGAGACCCTTGCCGGCGCGGTACTCGAGGAACGTGTGGAAGCCCTTCGGGGCGAGCGCGTACCAGGCGACCGTGACCACGCCGATGGCCACGACGGCCTCGCCCGCGTCGCGCCAGCGGCGTCGCACCACGAGCCCGGCGATGATCACCGCCGGCCACAGCTTCGAGAGCCAGCCGAGGACGATCGCCACGGTGCGCTTGCGACCCGTCTCGAGCCCCACCAGCGCGATGGCGGCGAACAGGACGGCCATGAAGTCGAAGCGGAACCAGGCCAGCAGGGCGACGGGGATGACCGACACGCTCCACCAGAGCGTGAGCTCGCGGTGGTGCTCCGGCCAGGTCCGGCGCAGCTGCTCGAGGGCGGTGAGCTCGAGGCCGGCCATGACGCAGCCGAACACGATGCGGGCCGCCCAACGGGGGCCGATCCAGTGCCCGACCAGCGGGAGGGTGAGCAGGGGGGCCGGCGGGAACTCGAACAGCACCGACCGGTACGGCACGTTGAAGCCGCTGCCCAGCGGACTGATGGCGAAGTGCTTGGCGTTGCAGAGGTGCAGCGCCTGGTGGCTCGGCCCCGCGATGCAGTTGGCGAGGTCGCGGAAGTGCGAGACGTCGGCCGGGAAGACGTGCGGCAGCACCAGTGCCGAGAAGGTGACGAGCGCGACGCGCGCCACGATCTCGATGCCGAGGTGGGCTCGGGAGGTCCCGGCGGTCGGAGCGATCGGGACCTCAACCATCGGCGGCGAGTGTAGTGACGGTGGGGACGGCTCAAGATCCGGGTTTCTGCGCCGATCGGTAGCTCGTGTCGAGCTCCGCCGGCCGGGAGCCAGTCCCCGCCTCGTCGCAGCGGCGCTCCCTGGGGGTGGTGGCCCTCACCGTGGTGCTGGCTGCCCTCTGGCCCTGCCTCTGGGTGAGCGCTCACGGCTCGGTGTCCTCCCTGCTCGTCGTCGGCAACGAGAACGCCAAGGACAACGTCGTGCTCTACCACGACTTCCCCCACGGCTACGTCTTCCACAACCAGGGGCACGACGGTGGCGGGTTCTACGTCATCGCCAAGCACCCGTTCGACTTCCGCGGCAACGCCCGCTACCTCGACTACCCCGCCTACCGCTACCGGCGGATCCTGTATCCGCTCGTGGCCGGACTCATCGGCCCGGGCCGCGGCGACGGCCTGGTCTACGCGCTCGCCTTCACGTCGCTGGTCGGCGTCGCGCTGGGGGCGTGGGCGCTCTCACGGATGCCACGCGCCCCCACGTGGCTGCCCCTCATGATGGTGTTCAACCCGGGGGTGGTCGCCGCGCTGTTCCTCTCGGTGGCCGATGCCCTCGCTGCGGGCCTGGTGCTGGTGGCGTTCGCCGCGATGATGTCGCGCTGGCGCCACCGAGTGGCGGTGGCGTGCGTCGTCGGGATCCTGGCCTGCCTGTCGCGCGAGACGGCCGTGCTCGCGACGCTCTCGATCGCGCTCTGGCCCCGGCTCCGCACTCGCGA
>JADGOP010000033.1 GCA_017882935.1 Actinomycetota bacterium | reverse complement strand
GGCCAGCGCGGCCACCGTGGTGGCGGCCGAGTGGGCCAGCGCGTTGAGGTCGTAGCCGCCCTCGAGGAAGGCGATGAGGCGGCCGGGGCCCGGCGCCATGGCCGCCAGACGGCGCGTGAGGTCGGCGTAGTCGCCGGCGCTCCACGCCAGGTCGGCGAGCGGGTCGTCACGGTGCGCGTCGAACCCGGCGGAGATCAGCACCCAGTCGGGGGCGAACGCGTCCACCACCGGGGCCGCCACCTCGTCGATGGCAGCCAGGGCGACGTCGCCGGTGGCACCCGACGGGAGGGGGATGTTGACCGTGAGGCCCCGCGCGCCGGGACCCCCCGTCTCCGCCGCCCGGCCGGTGCCCGGGTACGCGGGCCACTCGTGGGTCGACACGTAGAGCACCCGCGGGTCGTTCCAGAAGATGTCCTGCGTGCCGTTGCCGTGGTGCACGTCCCAGTCGACGATGAGCACGCGCTCCCCCGCCTCGGCCAGCGCCGCCGCCGCGACGGCCACGTTGTTGACCAGGCAGAAGCCCATGGCCTGGGTGGCGGTGGCGTGGTGGCCCGGAGGCCGCGGGGCGACGAAGGCCGCCTCGGCCTCACCCCGCTGCAGCGCCTCGACCGCCGCCAGGCCCAGGCCCGCACCGGCGCAGGCGGTGGCCCACGACCCCGGCGACACGCGGGTGTCGGGATCGATGGCTCCACCTCCGGCTGCCGCGAGCTGGGCCAGGGCGTCGAGGTAGAGGTCGCCGTGGACGCGTCCCAGCTCGGTCAAGCTCGCAGGACGACCCTCGAGCTCGCCGACGGCGTCGCCCAGGTGCGCCTCATCGAGGCCCCGGGCCACCGCCACCAGGCGGGCGGCGTGCTCGGGGTGGCCCAGACCCGTGTCGTGATGGTCGATGGCGGCGACGGAGCCGACCAGCACCTGCGCCCTCACCTGCCGGATCCCGGCTCGTCGGCGTTCACGGTCGTCATCGTGCCCACGGCGCCCTAGCGTCGCGTCGCGCGGACGGGATCGCTGGATCGCAGGGGCGCATGCCCCGATGATGCCCGGTCCCGGGCCCGGTTCCCAGGGTCGAAGGTCCGCGGTCGGAGGTCGATGCGAGGAGATCGTCGTGAGGGCATGGGTCGTGCACGAACCGGGGGCCATCGATCACGGGCCGCTCGCGCTGATCGACCGCCCACGGCCCGACCCGGGTGCCGGGGCGGTGCGCGTCGCGGTGTCGGTGTGCGGGGTGTGCCGGACCGACCTCCACCTCGCGGAGGGCGACCTCGCCCCCCACGGCACCGACGTGGTGCCCGGCCACGAGATCGTCGGCGTGGTCGACGCGCTCGGACCTGGTGCCCGTCGCTTCGAGGTCGGTGAGCGCATCGGCGTCGCCTGGCTGCGCCACACGTGCGGGACCTGCCGCTTCTGCGCCCGGGGTGACGAGAACCTGTGCATCGACCCGCGCTTCACCGGCTGGGACGCCGACGGGGGCTACGCCGAGCACGCCGTCGTCGACGAGCGCTACGCCTACCGGCTGCCCGACGGGTTCAGCGACGACGAGGCCGCGCCCCTGCTCTGCGCCGGCATCATCGGCTACCGCGCGCTGCGGCGGGCCGAGCTGCCACCCGGTGGCCGACTCGGCATCTACGGCTTCGGCGGCTCCGCCCACCTGGCCGCGCAGGTGGCCCTCGCCGAGGGTGCGACCGTGCACGTGATGACCCGATCGGCGGAGGCCCGACAGCTCGCGCTCGACCTGGGCGCGACGTGGGCGGGCGACACGTTCGACGTGCCGCCCGAGCCGCTCGACGCCGCCATCGTGTTCGCGCCGGCAGGAGAGATCGTCCCTGCGGCACTCGGCGTCCTCGACCGCGGCGGCACCGTGGCCGTCGCCGGCATCCACCTCAGCGACATCCCCGCTCTCGACTACGCACGCCACCTGTTCCAGGAGCGCCAGCTGCGCAGCGTCACGGCGAACACCCGCCTGGACGGCGAGGAGTTCCTCGAGCTCGCGGCGCGCATCGGCATCAGGGTCGAGACGGTGCCCTACGAGCTGGAGCACGCCGACCAGGCCTTGGCCGACCTGGCCCACGACCGCGTCACGGGCGCCGCCGTGCTGCGCGTCGGCACGTCAGGAGGCGCGGGGTGAGCGCTTCCGTGCGGCCTTCGGCTTGAGCGCCCGGTTGTAGAGCTCGTCGATCGCCGCCGAGGCGCCCGCAGCGACCACACCCACATCGGGAGCCGTGTCCTCGTCGCCGGTGACGCCGAAGAAGAGCCGGCCGTTGTAGGACAGGATCGCGATGGACACCCGGATGCCGTACGAGATCGGCACGAACGGCCGGTACTCGAGCATCTCCCTGCCGAGGCAGTAGAGCGGGAACTGGGGCCCGGGAACGTTGGTGGTGATGGTGTTGATCGCCCGCTGGGACAAGCGGTGCGACACCCGCATCGCCGTTCGCGTCACCGCGCCGATCACCATCGGGGGGGCGAGGTCGCCGAGGGTCGTGACCACCTCGCCGGCCTCGACCATGTGCGAGCCCTTGCGCTCGCCCATCTCGGCCCGCACCGCGGTGAGGCGCTCGACGGGATCGGCGACGCCGACCGGGATGTCGTAGAGGATCGCCGAGACGCGGTTGTCGGCCACGCCCCGGCCGTCGTCGCCACGCGTCGACACGGGCACGAGCGAGCGCACCTCCGAGGTGGCGACGTCGTCACCCCGCGCCAGGAGCAGGTCGCGGAAGCCTCCGCTGACCGCCGCGAGCACCACATCGTTCACCGTGCCGCCGAAGGCGTTGCGGATGACCTTCACGTGCGAGAGCTCGGCACTGGAGTGCGCCCACGACCGGTGCGCGCCGATGGTCCCCTCCGTCGACACGTGTGGCGTCGCGCCCAGGTTGCCCACGAAGCGGCCCATGCCGACCACGGCAGAGCGCGCCGATTCGATGGCCCGGCTGGGGTGGGTGACGGCACGCGCCAGGCGGAGCACCTCGGCGGTGACGTCGCCGGCGAGGCCGACCCAGGCGTCGGCCACCTTCAGCACGCCCGGCGGCTCCGGCCGCGGGGACCAGGGCGTGGGCTCGGCCACCTCAGTAGTCGGCGCGGCGTCGAGCAGCACGGTGAGCAGCTGCACTCCCGCGATGCCGTCGACCATGCAGTGGTGCACCTTGAAGACGAGGGCCCAGCGGTCGCCTTCGAGGCCCTCGACCAGCCAGGCCTCCCACAGCGGGCGGTCGCGGTCGAGGGGCAGCGACATCAGCCGGCCCATCAGACGGCAGAAGTCGGCATCGTCGCCGGGTGCCGGGAGCGCGGTCTGGCGCACGTGGTAGCCGATGTCGAAGTGGGGGTCGTCGACCCAGACCGGGCGACCCAGCTCGAACGGCACCGACCGCACCCGCTGCCGGTAGCGCGGGATGAGGTGGAGCTTCCCGGCGATCAGGCCGATGAGCTCGTCGCGCGTGGGGGCCGGGTCATCGAACACGCAGGCCCCGGCGATGTGCATGTGCGCGGTCCCGTCCTCGAGGTTCAGGAACTCGGCATCGAGGCTCTTCAGTCGGTCCACTTCGGCGCACCTCCGGCAGCTGGGGACGACCCCCTCGTCCGACCGTAGGGGTGGACACCGCCGAGTCACAGGGGCGAAGGTCCCGACCCTGACGCGGGTGCAGGCGAAGGCGTCAGGCCGGCTTGGGGGCCTGCTCCTTCGGCGCCACCAGGCGGGCGACCGAGGCCACCAGGCCGAGCCCCACGAAGAAGGTGTGCCCCTGCTTCCAGCGGTGGCTGGTGATGCCGTGCAGCGCGACCAGCCCGCCGCCGATGGCGGCGATGGCCTGGACCTTGCGGAGCGTGGTGTCGTTCACGGCCACGACCCTAGATCGGGCGGCCGGTAGGGGCGGAAGGCGTGGGCTCGTCCGGGTCGAGCGACCGGCCCACGGCGAGCTTGGCGCTCATCTTGATGGCCTTGACCGAGCCGGTCGCGCCCGCCTGCAGGGTGAAGCCGAGCGCCACGAAGATCACGCCGAAGACGAACAGCGTCTTCGAGCCGAGCATGAGGATGCCGACGCGGCCGATGGCGTAGGGCGGGGTGCAGATGATGGCCCCGAGCAACCCACCCATGGCCGAGGCGGCCAGCTTGTCGCGTCGGGAGTAGTTCGTCTCGATGGCCTTGATGCCCAGCAGGCGTGAGGGGATGGCGACGTAGAAGAACATCATCGCCCCGACCACGATGCTCATCGAGATCCCGAACCAGTGGGGCCCGAGGCGGGGGGTCACGAACGCCGCCAAGCCGAGCGCGAGCCCGACCAGGAGTCCCCAACCCAGGATGGTGGCGTTGTGCAGGCGGGCCCGGGCGAAGGCGGGCCGGATCGCGGGAGGACCGGGCGTGCCGATGGCGAAGCCGAAGACGGCGTTGAGGTGGAAGGCCGCCGCCGTCACGACGGTGCAGAGCACGACGAGCAGGAGGATGCCGGGCCCCTTCCACCCCACGAAGTCCTTGCCGTAGAGCGCGTGTGCCTTCAGGTCGAGCATCGCCAGCCAGATCCACATGGCGGGCAGGACCTGCACCGCCGTGAGCCGCCAGTTCGTGACGAGCAGCTTGATGCCGTCGAACAGCATGACGAAGGCGCCCACGACGAACGCGAGGGGCGCGAAGAGCCGCCGTGACTGGCTGAGGGCCAGGACCGCGCTCTCGACGGTCTGCTCGTCGCCCTCGCGGATCGCGGCGACGAGCCGCTTGACCTGCACCACCAGCGCGGCGCGGCGGGTGGTCGGCGTCGGGGCGGGCACCCCGGCGCCGGATGTGGTCGGCGGTTCGTCGGGCCCGTGGGGCATCGCCACCGCCCCGGCGACTGAAGGCTCGGGGTTGCCGCTCATGATCCCTGGCTCCGATGCCCCAACGGTTGACGTGGACGGGGCCGTCGACCACGTCGAAGGCCCGGCCGGAGGTTACACCGCGCCGTGCCGGCCGCCGGAGGCGGCAGGACCCGTCTCCGGGGTGTTCCCGTGGCGGTGGGCGGTGATGCTGACCGACTGCTCCCTGCTCCAGCGGGGCAGCTCGACACGGCCCTCGGCCACCGGTCGACGGTCGTCGAGGTGCACCCAGGCCTCGGCAGCAGCCCGGCGCAGCGCCTCGGGCACGCGGCCCAGCACGCGCACCCGGGGCGGCGGGTCGTGGCGCCAGGTCGCGGCCAGGCCTTCAGGTGGCTCGGAGCCGGCTTCGCTCACCTGCACGACCGTGCCGGTGGTGCGCGCCGCCAGCAGGCACAGCTCGACGTCGACCGGATGGGCACCCTCCTCCAGGCGCAGCACGGCGGCAGCCAGGGGCAGGTGGCGGTGCTCGTTCCGTTCCGCGCGCAGGCCGGTGGGGTCCTGTGGGCGCGACAGCTCCGCCCACGCCTCCGGGTAGCCGGCCCGGGCCCGGGCGAGGCGGTCGCCGGGGTGGTCGGTCCAGGTGCAGAGGCTCGCCACGTGGTCGGGGCCGCCGACCTTGGCGCCGGGGCCCACGCTCGAGCGCTTCCACCCGCCGAACGGCTGGCGCCCGACGATGGCGCCCGTGATCGAGCGGTTCACGTAGGCGTTGCCGACCTCGACGCCGGCGAGCCAGCGGGCCGCCTCACCGGGGTCGAGGCTCTGGAGCCCACCGGTGAGGCCGAAGTCGGTGGCGTTCTGCAGCGCCAGCGCGTGGTCGAGGTCGCGGGCCGCCATGACGCCCAGGACCGGCCCGAAGCACTCCGTCCGGTGCAGGAACGACCCCGGCGCCACGCCCAGCCGCACGCCCGGCGTCCAGAGGTGGCCGGCGTCGTCGAGCCGGCGCGGCTCGACGACCCACGACTCCCCCGGGTCGAGGCGGGTGAGCGCCCGTTCGAGGCGGTCCGAGGGTGGCGCGATCAGCGGTCCGACGTCGACCGAGGGGTCGGTGGCGGGGCCGACGTGGAGCGAGCGGGTGGCGTCGGCCAGCTTGGCGAGGAAGCGGCCGTCGTCGAGGACCGACTGCTCCACGATGGCCAGGCTGGCCGCCGAGCACTTCTGGCCGGCGTGCCCGAACGCCGACTGGACCAGGTCGACGACCGCCAGGTCGAGGTCGGCCGCCGCGGTCACGACGATGGCGTTCTTGCCCGAGGTCTCGGCGTGGAGCCGCAGGTCGGGGCGCCACGCCAGGAAGCGGGCCGCGGTGTCGGCCGCGCCGGTGAGGATGACGGCGGCGACGTCCGGATGGGTGACGAGGGCGCGGCCCACCTCGTCGTCGGCGCACGGCAGGAGCTGGAGCACGTCGCGCGGCACCCCGGCGTCCCAGAGGCAGGTCGCGAGGAGCCAGCCCGTGAGCACCGCCTCGGGTGCCGGCTTGAGGATGACCGTGTTGCCGGCGGCCAGCGCGGCGAGCACGCCGCCGGCGGGGATGGCGAAGGGGAAGTTCCACGGCGGGGCGACCACGACGGGACCGAGCGGCTCGTGCCGGGCGTCGAGACCGTCGAGCAGCAGCGCCTGCCGGGCGTCGTAGGCCGCCATGTCCACCGCCTCCGACACCTCGGGGTCGCCCTGCCCCACCGACTTGCCCGTGTCGCGCGCCATCACCGCCAGGGCGTCGCCACGGCGCGAGGCGAGCACCTCCGCACACCGCGCGAGCAGCGCGGCGCGATCGGCGCACGTGGTGGCACCCCAGGCCGGCTGTGCCCCCAGGGCCGTGTCGACGGCACGCTCCACCAGTGACAGGTCGGCCAGCCCGTGGCGGTAGAGGGGACGGTCGGGGGCAGAGGGATCGATCCCGGCGGCGCAACCGCCCGGCGCCTCCCCCGACGCGAGCACGAGGCCACCGGCCACGACCGGAACCTCCTCGACGACGGCTCGGGCAGCCGCGAACGTGCGGGCGAGCCATTCGCGGTTCGGGCGGCACGACCAGTCGGTGTCGGGCTCGTTGCGGAACGGCCGCGAGGGGTCGAACGTGCGGTGCTCGCCGTCGCGGCCCTGCACCCGCCGGGTCGTGGGGTCGACCGCGCCACGGTGCGCGACCGATTCCAGGAAGCGGTCGCGCTGATCTGCCAGCTCGGGGCTGCCGGGCGCCAGGTCGAACTGGTGGCGCAGGAAGTTGTCGGGGCTGGTGTTCTCGTCGAGGCGCCGCACCAGGTAGGCGATCGCGGCGTCGAACTCGTCGCGCCGCACCACCGGCGCGTACAGCAGGATGCCGCCGGCGCGGCGGCGGACGGCTTCGGCCTCACCAGGCGCCATGCCCTCGAGCATCTCCAGCTCGAGGCGGTGGCCGGTCCCCAGGCGGTCGGCGCGCACCATGCCCCACGCCACGTCGAAGAGGTTGTGCGACGCGAGGCCGACGCGCAGCGCCTCGCCCCAGCAGGGATCGAGCGCGCGGTCGAGCAGTCGCTTGTACGAGGCGTCGACGTCGGGCTTCGTGGGGTACGGCGCCTGGGGCCAGCCATGGAGCTCCGCGTCGACCCGCTCCATCGCGAGGTTGGCGCCCTTCACCAGCCGCACCTTGATGCGCCCGCCGGCTCGCTCGTGGCGCTGCACGGCCCACGACGCGAGCCGGTCGAGGGCCTCATGGGAGTCGGGCAGGTACGCCTGCAGCACGATGCCGGCGTCGAGGCCCGCGAGGTCGGGCTCGTCGAGCACCCGCATGAAGACCGCCAGGGTGAGCTCGAGGTCGCGGTACTCCTCCATGTCGAGGTTCACGAACACCTGCGGGCTGGCCCGGGCGCTGCACCCGTAGAGCTCCCGCAGGGGCTCGGCGATGCGCGCCACCGACCGGTCGAACGCGAGCGACGACACCCGCGCACAGATCGACGAGACCTTGACCGACACGTAGTCGACGTCGGGGCGCTCGACCCGGGCCAGCACCTCGTCGAGTCGGCGGCGTGCCTCGCGGTCTCCCAGGATCGCCTCGCCGAGGACGTTCACGTTCAGCCTCGTGCCCGAGGCCCGGCGGCGCGCCACGTACCTCGTGAACGCGGGCTCCTCGGCGGGCAGCACCACGCCCGCGGCCTCGTGGCGCAGGCGGCGGCCCACCGCCGTGGTGACCAGGCGCGGGGCCACGCGTGACGCGGCCACCCCCACCTGCAGCGCGAGGCGGTCGAGGGCCCCGAGGAAGGTCGGCGCGCCGCCGGCCGAGACCAGATCGGCCAACCGCCTGGCGGCGCGTGCCGGATCGGTGATGCGGGCGACCTCGTCGGTCAGCGCGAGGGAGAACGCCATGCTGCGGGGGTCGTCGAGGAGCCGGGCCAGGCGGCGGGCCCGACGCCGGGAGCTGCGGGGCTCGAGGTCACGGGCGGTGGCGAGCAGCGACGTGGCCAGCTCGACGGCGGCCGCGCCGTCCTCGGCGTCGGTCGACCGGTCGTCGCGGACCATCGACCCAGGGTTCACCCGAGGGAGCCCACCGTCTCCACGATCCGGTCGAGCGCCAGGTCGAGGTCGGCCGCGGAGATCGTGAGGGGCGGAGCGACGCGGATGGTGGTGTCGCTCGTGTCCTTCACCAGCACGCCGTGGGCGAGCAGCTGCTCGCTGGCAGCCCGGGCGGTGCCGGCCCCCGGCGCCAGGTCGATGCCGGCCCAGAGGCCGATGGTGCGGACCGCGGCCACCCGGCTCGGCTCGCCGGTGGCCGACGTGAGCACGTCGAGGCGGCGGGCGAGCTGGGCGCCCCGCTCGCGGGCCAGCTGCTGGGGCTCGCCGCTCACCATCATGTCGATCACCTCGCGGGCGACCGCGCACGCCAGCGGGTTGCCCCCGAACGTCGAGCCGTGCGAGCCGGGCTCGAGCGTGTCGATCACCTCGCGCCGCGCGACCACCGCCGAGATCGGCACGATGCCGCCCCCGAGCGCCTTCCCGAGCAGCACCACGTCGGGGACGACGTCGTCGTGGTCGCAGGCGAGGGTGCGGCCCGTGCGCCCCAGGCCGGACTGGATCTCGTCCGCGATGAGCAGCACCCCGTGCCGGTCGCAGACCTCGCGGACGGCCGCGAGGTAGCCCGGCGGCGGCACGATGACGCCCGCCTCGCCCTGCACCGGCTCGAGCAGCACCGCCGCGGTGGTGGCGTCGATGGCCGCCTCGAGGGCCCCGACGTCGCCGAACGGGACCGGGCGGAACCCGGGGGTGAAGGGGCCGAAGCCGCGCTGCGCCTGCGGGTCGGTGGAGAACCCGATGATGGTGGTGGTCCGGCCGTGGAAGCAGTTCTGGGCGGTGACGATGGTGGCCCGGTCGGCCGGCACGCCCTTCACGTCGTACGCCCACCGGCGCGCCGCCTTGATGGCGCTCTCGACGGCCTCGGCCCCGGTGTTCATCGGGATCACGCGATCGAGCCCGACGAGCCCGGACAGCTCCTCGCAGAAGGGCCCGAGCTGGTCGTTGTGGAAGGCCCGGCTGGTGAGCGTGAGGCGACCCAGCTGCGCCTGCGCCGCTGCGACCAGTCGGGGGTGGCGGTGGCCGAAGTTCAGCGCCGAGTAGGCCGACAGCAGGTCGAGGTAGCGGTTGCCCTCGGCGTCGGTCACCCACGACCCCTCGCCCTCCACCAGCGTGACGGGGAGCGGGTGGTAGGTGTGCGCGGCGTAGCGCTCCTCGAGCCCGACGGGATCAGGGGTGGCGGTCACCGACGCAGCCTGGAGCAGGGTCATGAAGAACTGTCCCATGGCGGAACCGCACACTCAATGCGTGAACGTTGCGAATAGTGTGGAATTCGTGCTTCGAGACGACGTCGACCGACGAATCCTTGCAGAACTGGTCCGAAACGGCCGGGCCACGTTCGCCGAGCTCGGCGCCACCGTCGGGCTCTCCGCCCCGGCCACCAAGCGCCGCGTCGACCGGCTCGTCGCCGACGGCACCATCATCGGGTTCACCACCGTGGTCGACCCTGCCGCCGCGGGCTCCACGCTGGAGGCGTTCATGGAGCTGCACTGCCGGGGCACCACGAGCCCCGACACCATCCGGGCCATCGTCGAGCCGCACCCCGCGGTCAAGGCCGCCTACACCGTCAGCGGCGAGGCCGACGCCCTGCTGCACGTGCTCTGCTCCGGCGTCACCGAGCTCGAGACCACGCTCGAGCTGATCCGCGCCGACGACCGCGTGGTGCGCACCAGCACCGTGATCGTGCTGTCCCGTCTCCTGCAGCACCGCTTCTGAGAGGCCGCGCGGATAGGGCCCTCCCACGTCTCTCGACAGGGCGGCCCCTCAGAACAAGAGCCTGTGTCTGCTGGGTCGGACGAGCGAACAGGTTCCGGGGCGGCTGCGCCGCAGCCGCCTATCCGATCGTCCTCTGAGAGGCCGCGCGGATAGGGCGCACCTGCGCCGCGATCGCCTGTCCGGCGTCTTCCGAGCAGCCGAGGGGACGGCCGTCGGGCACCGTGGCAAGCTCCGGAGATGGAAGTCGGAGCGCGGATCACCGGAGCCGAGGTCGTGGTCGTGGCACGTGGGGGTGAGGTGCGGCCGCTGCCCCCGGTGGCCGTCGACGCCGCCGAGGTCGAGGCGCTCCCGGTGCGGACCGGGCGGTGGGGCGACACCACCGTCGAGGAGGTGCTGGTGCGCCACGAGGCGCGCAGCCTCGTCGTGCTCCACCGGGGCCGGCTCGCGTACGAGTGGTACGGCTCGGGCGGCGGGCCCGACAAGCCCAACCGCTGCTACTCGGTCACCAAGTCCTTCACCGGCACGTTGGCTGCGGTGGCGGTCCACCGGGGCCGGCTCGACCGTGCGGCACGCGTCGGCGACCTGCTGCCCGCGCTGGCCGGGAGCGGCTTCGCCGGCGCCACGGTCGGCGAGGTCGCCGACATGACGGTGGCCCTGGGGTACGACGAGGACTACGCCGACGCCGGCGCCGCGCCGACCGAGTCGCCGGGTCTCGGCTTCGCCGACTACCTCATCGCCCTCGGGCTGGAGCTCACCGCGGCCCTCGTCCCGCCCGGTGCGCCCACCTCGATCCGCGAGTTCCTGCCACGCGTCGGGCCGGGAGCCGGCGACCACGGGGTTGCCTTCACCTACGC
>JADGOP010000032.1 GCA_017882935.1 Actinomycetota bacterium | reverse complement strand
TGATAGAGGAAACCACCGCGGTCGAACACCACTTGGTCGACTCCCGCAGCCTTGGCGCGCTCGGCGACCACCTTGCCGACCTTCTTGGCCGTCTCGATGTTGCCGGTGGCGCCCGTGAACTCGGCCTCGGTCGACGAAGCTGCGACCAGGGTGCGCCCGGCGCGGTCGTCGATGACCTGGACGGTGATGTTCTTGTTCGAGCGGAACACCGCGAGGCGCGGGCGCTCCGCCGACCCCGAGACCTTCTTGCGGACCCGGCGCTGACGCCGCAGGCGGGCGTCGTGCTTCTGCTTGGCTGACGTGCTCATCGGTGGCTCCTGTTGCGCGTCGTCACTTCGCGGCCTTGCCGGCCTTGCGCTGGACGCGTTCGCCGAGGTAGCGGACGCCCTTGCCCTTGTAGGGCTCGGGATTGCGGATCTTGCGGATGTTCGCGGCGACCTGCCCGACCGCTTCCTTGTCGATGCCCTTCACCGCGATGCGGGTGGGTGCGGGGACCTCGAAGGTGATGCCCTCGGGTGCCTCGATCTTGACCGGGTGGCTGAAGCCGAGGGCCAGGTCGAGGGTGGTCGGGCCCTGGGCGGTGGCGCGGTAGCCGACGCCCACGATCTCGAGCTCCTTGGTGAAGCCGTCGGTGACGCCGACGACCATGTTGTTCACCAGTGAGCGGACGAGGCCGTGCAACGAGCGGCTCTCGCGCTCGTCGTCGGGGCGCTCCACGAGGAGGGTGTCGCCCTCGTGGCGGATGCTGATGACGCCCGGGATGGTGCGCTCGAGGGTGCCCTTGGGCCCCTTGACGGTGACGTGGTCGCCCGACAGCGTCACTTCGACGCTGCTCGGGACAGGGATGGGGCTCTTGCCGATACGAGACATCTAGGCCTGCTCCCTCACCACACGTAGCACAGGACTTCGCCGCCCACGTGGCGCTTGCGCGCCTCGCGGTCGGTCATGAGGCCCTGGCTGGTCGAGACGATGGCCACGCCGAGCCCACCGAGCACGCGAGGCACCCGGCTGGCTTCGGAGTAGACGCGCAACCCCGGCTTCGACACCCGGCGGAGGCCGGAGATCGTGCGGAGTCGCTCTGGCGAGTACTTCATGGTGACGTGGAGGGTGCGCGACGGCTTGCCCTCCTCGTCGATCACCTCGAAGCCCTCGATGTAGCCCTCGCGCTTCAGGATGGCGGCAAGCGCCTCCTTCTGCTTGGAGGATGGCATGCGGACGTCGTCGTGCATCGCCGTGTTGGCGTTGCGGATGCGCGTGAGCATGTCGGCGATCGGGTCGGTCATGGTCATGGTGTCAGTCCCCCCTCACCAGCTGGCCTTGGTGACACCCGGGAGCTCGCCGGCATGGGCGAGCTCGCGGAGGCACACGCGGCAGAGGTTGAACTTGCGGAACACCGCACGCGGACGGCCGCAACGGCGGCAGCGCGTGTAGCCACGCACCTTGAACTTCGGCGTGCGCTGCTGCTTCTGGATGAGCGCCTTCTTGGCCATGGCTTACTGCCCCTCGCGCTTGAAAGGGAAGCCGAAGGCGCTCAGGAGGGCCTTGCCTTCGGCATCGGTGCGGGCGGTGGTGACGATGGAGATGTCCATGCCACGCGTGGTGTCGATCTTGTCGTAGTCGATCTCCGGGAAGATCAGCTGCTCGGTCACGCCGAACGTGTAGTTGCCGTGGCCGTCGAACGAGTTGGCCGGCAGGCCGCGGAAGTCGCGGATGCGGGGGATCGCCAGGCTGATGAGCCGGTCGAGGAACTCCCACATGCGGTCGCCGCGGAGCGTGACCTTGGCGCCGATGGCGTTGCCCTCGCGGAGCTTGAAGCCGGCGATCGACTTCTTGGCCCGGGTGACGAGGGGCTTCTGGCCGCTGATGATCGTGAGGTCGGAGACGGCTCCGTCGAGCAGCGACTGCTGCTGCACGGCACGGCCGACGCCCATGTTGATCACGATCTTCTCGAACCGTGGCACCTGCATGATGTTCGGGAGCTCGAGCTCGGACTTGAGCTGCTCCCGGACGGTGGCGTTGTAGCGCTGCTTGAGGCGCGGCTGGGTGAGGGTGTCGGTTGCCATCAGACGGCGCTCCCACACTTGCGGCAGATGCGGATCTTGACGCCGTCCTCGAACTTGTAGCCCACGCGGGTGGGACCACAGTCGGAGCAGATCAGCGCCACGTTCGGCACCGGGATGGGCATGTCCTTCTGGATGATGCCGCCGGGGTTGGTGGCGTCGCCGCGGGCCTTGGTGTGGCGCTTGGCCACGTTCACGCCGTCGACGATGACCTTGTTGCGGTCGGGGAGGACACGCGAGATGGTGCCTTCCTTGCCGCGGTCCTTGCCGGTGAGCACCCGCACGCGGTCGCCCTTGCGGATCTTGAGTCCACTCATGGTCACAGCACCTCCGGGGCCAGCGACACGATGCGCATGAAGCGCTTGTCGCGCAGCTCGCGGCCGACCGGGCCGAAGATGCGCGTGCCACGTGGCAGCTGCTGGTCGTTGATGAGCACCGCGGCGTTCTCGTCGAAGCGGATGTAGGAGCCGTCGGGACGACGCTTCTCCTTCTTCACCCGGACGACGACGCACTTCACGACGTCGCCCTTCTTCACCGAGGCGCCGGGGATGGCGTCCTTGACGGTGGCGACGAAGATGTCGCCGATGGATGCGTAGCGACGGCGGGAGCCCCCCAGCACCTTGATGCAGAGGACCTCCTTCGCGCCGCTGTTGTCCGCGACCCGAAGCCGCGACTCCTGTTGAATCACTTGGCACGCTCCACGACTTCGACGAGGCGCCAGCGCTTGAGCTTCGAGAGCGGGCGGGTCTCCTGGACGCGGACGCGGTCGCCGACCTTGAGGTCGTTGGCCTCGTCGTGCACGTAGAGCTTGCTGGTGCGCGCCACGGTCTTGTTGTACCGGGGGTGCGGCTTGCGGCTGGTGACGGCAACGACGGCCGTCTTCTCCATGCCGTTCGACACCACGAGCCCCTCGCGGACCTTGCGGGGGTTGGGACGGCCTTCGGCCGGGACTTGGTCAGCCATCAGGCCTTCTCCTCTTGCGCGAGCGCCTCGGCGGCCGCGATCTCGCGGGACCGGAGCTCGGTGTTGATGCGCGCGACCTCGCGCCGGGTGAGACCCAGGCGGGCGTTGTTCTCGAGCTGGCCCGTGGCGTGCTGGAAGCGGAGGTTGAACAGCTCCTGCTTCGTCTCGCCGAGCTTGTCGGCGAGCGCGGCGTGGTCGAGCTCTTCGTAGCTGGTCTGCTTGGCCATCAGACCCCCTCGGTCCGGGTGATGAACTTGGCCTTGATGGGCAGCTTCTGGATGGCCCGGTCGATGGCCGCCTTGGCGATGACGGGGTCGCTGTAGGACAGCTCGAAGAGCACCCGGCCCGGCTTGACGACGGCGACCCAGTGCTCGGGGTTGCCCTTGCCGGAGCCCATGCGGGTCTCGGCCGGCTTGGCCGTGACGGGCTTGTCGGGGAACACGGTGATCCAGACCTTGCCGCCACGCTTGATGTGGCGGGTCATGGCGATACGGGCAGCCTCGATCTGGCGGGCCGTGATCCACCCGGGCTCGAGGGCCTGGATGCCGTAGTCGCCGAAGGTGACCTCGGTGCCGCCCTTGGCGGTGCCACCGGTACGGCCGCGGTGCTGCTTGCGGTGCTTGACCTTCTTGGGCATCAACATGATCAGTCACCGTCCCCGGGGCGGAAGTGCGGGGTCTCGTGGTGGGCGCGGGTGGAGCGCTCGATCTCTTCTTCCTCGGCGAGCAGGCGCTCGAGCTCGGGATCGGCTTCCTTCACCAGCGGCGCGGCCTCGCCGACCTCGTCGACCTCGGGGCGGGCCGCGTCCTCGGCGGCACGCTTGCGGGCCGAGGAGGAGATGACCTTGCCGGCCTCGTCGCGGGCCTGGCCCGACGTCTCGCCGACGGCCATGGCGGCCTCACGGCTGATGCGCTCGTCCTGCTGGACGCGGTACGGCACGATGTCGCCCTTGTAGAGCCACACCTTCACGCCGATGCGACCGGCGGTGGTGCGGGCCTCGCGGAAGCCGTAGTCGATGTCGGCGCGGAGCGTGTGCAGCGGCACCCGACCCTCGCGGTACCACTCGGTGCGGGCCATCTCGGAGCCGCCGAGGCGACCCGAGCACTGCACCCGGATGCCGAGGGCGCCGGCCTTCTGGGCGTTCTGCACGGCACGCTTCATGGCCCGGCGGAAGGCGATGCGGTTGGCGAGCTGGTCGGCGACGCCCTGGGCGATCAGCGCGGCGTCGAGCTCCGGCTGCTTGATCTCCTGGATGTTGAGCTGCACGCGGTTGTTGCCGGTGATCTTGGCGAGCTCGCTGCGGAGCCGGTCGGCCTCGCTGCCACGGCGGCCGATGACGATGCCGGGGCGGGCGGTGTGCACGTCGACCCGCAGGCGGTCACGGGTGCGCTCGACCTCGATGCGGCTGATCGCGGCGTGGGGCAGGTCGCCCATGATCTTGTGGCGGATCTTCCAGTCCTCGATGACGTAGTCGGCGTAGTCGGTGCGACCCGCGAACCAGCGCGACTTCCAGTCGGTGGTGACGCCGAGGCGGAACCCGTAGGGATTGACCTTCTGACCCATTACTTCTCGTCCTTGTCGGTCGCCGTGGCGTCGGTCTCGTCGGCGCCCGCTGCTTCTTCGGCGCCGTCCTCGGCGTCGGCGGCAGCGACTTCGGTCTCGGTGGTGGCCTCGTCGGTCTCGACCGCTTCGGTGGCCTCGTCGGTCACGGCGGTGTCGGCCTCGTCGGTGGCCGCCTCGTCGGTGGCCTCGTCCTCGGACAGGCCGGCCTTCTCGGTGTCACGGCGACGGCTGCGGGCCACGCGCTCGCGCCGGGCCTCGGAGGCACGGGCGGCGGTGCGGCGGCCGGTGTGGCCGGGAGCGGCGGCCTTGTCGGCACGCTGCGCCAGCTCACGCTCGCCGAGCCGGCTCACGATGATGGTGATGTGGGTGGTGCGCTTGCGGATGCGCGTGGCGCGTCCACGGGCACGGGGACGCCACCGCTTCATGGTGGGGCCCTCGTC
Organism: Actinomycetota bacterium; assembly: GCA_017882935.1. GTDB lineage: Bacteria > Actinomycetota > Acidimicrobiia > Acidimicrobiales > Iamiaceae > JADGOP01. Next base: position 5,933 of record JADGOP010000032.1, on the reverse strand, counting down.
GGCGTAGCAGGCCGAGACGAACAGCGTCTCGGGGTCCTGGCCGTCGTTGTTCTGGGCGTTGGCGACCGCCGAGGCGAGCACCTTGCGGATCGCGATGGCGACGTCGCGCTCGACGAACTGCAGGATCTCGTCGGCGTCGGACACGTGCTTGCCGCGGATGAGGTCGAGGACCTCGCGCGCCTTGTAGGCCGACACGTGGAGGTGGCGGACGCTGGCCCGGGTGCCGGGCCGTTCGTTGGTCTTGGCTCCGAAGGCCATCAGCGACGACCCCTGACCGACTTCTCCTGGCCCGCGTGGAACTTGAAGGTGCGGGTCGGGGCGAACTCGCCGAGCTTGTGCCCGACCATCGCCTCGGTGATGTAGACGGGCACGTGCTTGCGGCCGTCGTGCACCGCGATGGTGTGACCGACCATGTCGGGGATGATCGTCGAGCGGCGAGACCAGGTCTTGATGACCTTCTTCTCGCTTCGCTCGTTCAGGTCGTCGACCTTCTTGAGCAAGTGGTCGTCGACGAATGGGCCCTTTTTGAGTGAGCGTGGCATGACCTACCTCCGCCCGCCGCGGGTGCGACGACGCCGGACAATGAGTTTTTGGGATTCCTTGTTCTTGTCGCGCGTGCGGCCTTCGGGCTGGCCCCACGGGGACACCGGGTGGCGACCACCCGAGGTCTTGCCCTCGCCGCCACCGTGGGGGTGGTCGACGGGGTTCATGGCCACACCGCGGGTCTGGGGGCGAACGCCCTTCCAGCGGTTGCGGCCGGCCTTGCCGATCTTGATCAGCTCGGCCTCGGCGTTGCCGACCTCGCCCACCGTGGCACGGCAGTCGATCGGCACGCGGCGCATCTCGGAGCTCGGCAGCCGCAGGGTGGCGAAGTCGCCCTCCTTGGCCACGAGCTGCACGCTCGAGCCGGCGCTGCGGGCCATCTTGCCGCCGGCGCCGGCCTTCAGCTCCACGTTGTGGATGGTGGTACCGACGGGGATGTAGCGCATCGGGAGGGCGTTGCCGGGGCGGATGTCGCTGCCCTGGCCGCTCTGCAGCACGTCGCCGACCTTCACGTCGCGCGGGGCGAGGATGTAGCGCTTCTCGCCGTCGACGTAGTGCAGCAGCAGGATGCGGCAGTTGCGGTTGGGGTCGTACTCGACCGCGGCGACCTTGGCCGGCACGCCGTCCTTGGTGCGCTTGAAGTCGATGACGCGGTACTGCTGCTTGTGGCCACCACCCTTGTGACGGGCGGTCTTGCGGCCGTAGCTGTTGCGGCCACCGGTGTTGGACTTGGGCGCCAGCAGCGACTTCTCGGGGCGGTCCTTCGTGATCTCCTTGAAGTCGGAGACCGTTTGGAACCGGCGACCCGGGCTGGTGGGCTTGCGCTTGCGAAGGGCCATGGTGCTATCCCTCGAACAGTTCGATGCGCTCGCCGGGGGCGAGGATGACGATGGCCCGCTTGGTGTCGGGCCGCTTGCCGAGCTTGCCGGTCTTGCGGTTGCGCGTGGACTTGCCCTTGCGGTTGAGCGTGTTGACGCGGGCGACCTTCACGCCGAAGAGCTTCACGACCGCGTCGTGGATCTCGGGCTTGGAGGCGTCGGGGTGCACCAGGAAGGTGTACGCACCGGTCTCCTGGAGCGCATAGGACTTCTCGCTCACGATCGGGCGGATGAGGACGTCGTGGTGGTCCTTCATGCGGACTCCTCCTCGGCGGCGACCGCGCCGGCCGGCCGGGTGTCGGCGGCGACACCGTGGCGCTTGTCGTCCTTGCCGGTGGGCTTGGCCGCCGGCAGGGTGTCGCGGGTGAAGACGACGTAGTCGGAGACGAGCACGTCGTAGGCGTTGAGCTCGCTGGCGGCCAGCACGTGGACGTGGCCGAGGTTGCGGAAGCTCTTGGCGGCGATCTCGTCGTCGGCACCGAGCACCACGAGGACCTTGCCCGTGGCGTTGATGGCCTCGAGCGCGGCGACCGCGGCCTTGGTGGACGGGGACTCGAACGACCAGCCGTCGACCACGAGGACCTTCTCGTCGGCCGCCCGGTCCGACAGCGCCGAGTAGAGCGCCAGGCGGATCATCTTCTTGGGGGTGCGCTGCGCGTAGGAGCGCGGCTTCGGGCCCAGGGCCACGCCACCGCCACGCCAGTGCGGCATGCGGCTGGAGCCGGCGCGGGCGCGGCCCGTGCCCTTCTGCTTCCAGGGCTTGGCGCCGCCGCCGGCGACCTCGGCGCGGGTCTTGGTGCTCTGCGTGCCGGAGCGCCGGGCCGCGAGCTGGGCGGTGACGACCTGGTGCAGCAGCGGCACGTTGGGCTCGGCGCCGAAGACGGCGTCGTCGAGCACCACGAGCCCGGCCTGGTCGCCGGTGAGGGTGAGCACTTCGGCGGTCGGCATCAGTTCCCGCCCTTCACGGCGTTGCGGATGAGGACGAGGCCGCCCTTGGGGCCGGGCACGGCGCCCTTGACGAGGAGCAGGTTGCGCTCGCTGTCGGCCTTCACGATGGACAGGTTGAGGGTGGTGACCTTCTCGCCGCCCATGCGACCGGCCATGCGCTGGCCCTTGAAGACCCGGGACGGCGTGGCGCACTGGCCGACGGAGCCGGGCTTGCGGTGCACGCGGTGGGCACCGTGGGAGGCCGGGGCGCCCTTGAAGTTGTGACGCTTCATGGCGCCGGCGAAGCCCTTGCCCCGGCTCACGGCCGTGACGTCGATGAGCTCGACGTCGGCCAGCAGGTCGACCTTGAGCTCCTGCCCGACCTCGTAGCCGGAGACGTCGTCGAGGCGGACCTCGACCAGCCGGGTGCCGGGCTCGACGCCCGCACGCTCGTACTGGCCCGCCACGGGCTTGCTGAGCTTCGACGCCTTCTTGGAGCCGAAGGTGACCTGGAGGGCGCTGTAGCCGTCGCGCTCGGGCGTCTTGACCGCCACGATGCGGCACGGCGCGATCTGCACGACCGTGACCGGGACCACGCGGTTCTGGTCGTCCCAGACCTGTGTCATGCCGACCTTCTCGCCGACGATTGCCTTGGTTGCCATGGGGCTTTCTCTCTCGAGTCGCGGAGGAACGGGGGCCGTTCACGCGAACGCTCCGCTCGGGCAGGCCCGGCGGAGCGTCTTCGGTTGTCGCTGCGGGGTACCTACCGGGGCAGGCCGGCGCAGACGTCGATTCGCACTACAGAATTGCGGTGCACCCTGGTGGGCACAAGGGTGAAACCCTACTGCGGACCGTCGGCCCCTTCAAAATCGGGTTCGACGGGCGCTGGGACGGCCACCGCAGGAGGATCGGGGTGGAGGCGGAACCAGCCCCAGAAGGCCACCGACAGGATACCGAACACCACGAACAGGCCGTACGTCACCGTCACCGACGCGGTGGACGACTTGCCGAGGTAGCCGGTGGACGGCCGGAGCAGCACCTGCACGAAGACCACCGCCACCGCCATCGTGATCGCGGCCCACGCGACCCAGCTCCACAGCGCCAGCTGGTGCCCGGGCATGAACTTGAGTGGCAGGAGCCCGAAGAGCAGCCCCTCGATGCCGCCGATGAACAGGGCCGCGAGCACTGCGTTCAGCACCACCGCCCACACCGCCGGGTGCGGGTGGTTCGCCACGGAGCTCACCGGGCCGAACACCAGCCAGGCGCCCAGGGCGACGAGCAGGGTCACGACACACGCCGCCAGCCGGCTCCGTCCGGCCTCACGCTTGTCGAGGGCCACCGTGAACGACAGGCCACCGAGCAGACCGAACAGGTAGCCGGGCTGGAAGTGGACCGACCGCGAGATGACGACGCACACCACGGCCACGAGCAGCCCCAGCGGGACCACCTTGAGGATGGCGTCGGTCGGGTGCTTACGTGCCCGGCGATAGCCACCGCCCACGGTGCCGGCCAGCGCCGCGCCGACCAGGGTGGCGCAGACGACGCCCACGAACAGGGCGACGGACTTGGTGTCGAAGGCCGCGTGCGGGTCGAGCAGCTCGGCCAGCACCGCGCCGATGGCGACCACCAGGAGGAACAGCCCCACCTGCATCCCCCTGCTGCGCGGCGGTGCCGGCTCTCTGTCGGCCGCCGCTGGCCTCGGCTCCCGCCCGGTCATCCGGCGGAGGCGCGCCATCACCCGGTCGTGGTGCTCGTCGAAGGTGCTGTTGAACAGCTCCGAGGGGAACACGAGCAGCAGCACCAGGATCCCCGCCAGGAGCACGTTCTGCGCGAGGTGCGCGGCGCCGCCCTTCGCGGCGTCGCGCGGCGTCTGCAGCGAGGCGACCACCGTCGACTGCTGGCCCGTCGCCACCGACCGCGCCGCGGCGATCTGGTTCGCCGACAACCGCGACCGACCGGTCAGGTTCGTGGGATCGGCCGTCGACGACCCCGCGCCGGAGGTCGACGAGCCCGTTGCCCCGGGAACGGGCGTGTCCACGTACATCGTCACCCTGAAGCTGGGGTCCTTGGGGGTCGTCAGGACGTGGATGCCCTTGGTCAGCACGAACGTCGGCGCGCCGCGGCCGACCACCGCCTCGCAGGTGTGGATGCCCCCCTCGACGTAGCCGACCGTGTCGGGCTCGCCGTCGACCGCGATCGGGACAGTCTCGAGGATCGTGCCCCCCTCGGCCCACTTGAGGCAGATGCTGAACGGACCGGCGTGGGTGATGACGCAGGGTGATCCGTTGTCGATGCCGGCCTTCCCGCTCGGGGTGACCTCCCCGCCGTAGAGCTCGACGCCCGTGGTCACCGCGCACCCGGTCGTCGCCGGCGGCGCGGGCGCGCCCAGGGTCGTGGTGGTCTTCGGGATGTCGACCCAGAGGGTGATCTTGAACGCCGGGTCCTTCGGCGTCGTGAGGACGTGGATCCCCTTGGTCAGCACGAACTTCGGCGGCACTCCGTTGACCCGGCACGTGGCCGTCGCTCCCGGGGAGTCCGCCGACCTCGCCGTGAACGCCTTGCCGTCGAGCGCCATCGGTATCGCGTCGAGGTAGACGTCGCCCTCCTTCCACTCGATGCACACGCCGAACGGGCCGGAGACGGCACGGAGGCACGTGAGCCCGTCGAAGTTCGCGTCCGTCTTGCCCGTGCGTGAGGCGGCGGGGCTGGAGATCAGCAGCCCGTCTGTAGTCGTGTTCGAGCACGTCGCGGCCGGTGCCTGCGCCGCGGCCTGTGCCGCCGGCACGTGCCACAGCGCCATCAGGGCGAGCGCGGCGGCAATCAGCAGCACCCCGAGAGCGGTCCTGCGGTTCGCGGCACGCGCCGCCAGGGCCGAGGTGACGACCAGCTTCCTCGCCATGGTCCCGCCTCCCTCGGGGTGACGTGGACCCTGACGTAGGGTGCTCGCCCTTCCCTCCCCGTGGGGCGAATGTGTACCGTTCAGGTCCCTGACTGTCAAGGGTCAGGCAACGGTCAGCGAGACGCGGCGAGGCCCCGCCGGAGCGGGGCCTCGGGGTCCTGCACTGCGAGCGTTCTGATCAGGCTGACTGGATCTTGATCTCGATGTCGACGCCGGCGGGCACGTCGAGCCGCTGCAGCGAGTCGACGGTCTTGGGCGACGGGTCGAGGATGTCGAGCAGGCGCTTGTGGACGCGGATCTCGAAGTGCTCGCGCGAGTCCTTGTCCTTGAACGGCCCCCGGATCACCGTGTAGCGGTGCTTCTCGGTGGGCAGCGGCACCGGGCCACGCAAGGTGGCCTGGGTGCGCAGCACCGTCTCGACGATCTTCTTCGTCGACTGGTCGATCACCTCGTGGTCGTAGGCCTTGAGGCGGATGCGGATCTTCTGCTTGGCGTCAGCCATGGTGTCGTCTTCTCGCTACTTGATGATCTTGGTGACGCGGCCGGCGCCCACGGTGCGGCCACCCTCACGGATGGCGAACCGCAGGCCCTCGTCCATCGCGATCGGCGCGATGAGCTCCACGGTCAACTCGGTGTTGTCACCCGGCATGCACATCTCGGTGCCCTCGGGCAACGTGATCGACCCG
>JADGOP010000362.1 GCA_017882935.1 Actinomycetota bacterium | reverse complement strand
GCTGCCGGGTGCCCGGTGGCCAGCGGGACGACGTTCGCCCGGCCGGCCGTGCCGGGCCCCACGCGTCGCGTACCCTGCCGGGCCATGGCTGCGCCCGAGACCTCACCACTGTCGCCCACGTCCCCCGAGCCCGACCCGGCACAGGTCGAGGCGCTGGCCGGAGCCCTGCTCGACCCCTCGCTCGAGCCCATCGTGGAGATGGTGCTGCGCGTCGACCGCACCGGCAGCGACCCGGTCTACGAGGCCCGCACCTTCGACGGGGCGGTGCGCTACACCCGCATCCCCGATGGGGCCGCCTGGCGCTACGACGTGGCCGCGGTCGAGGGTCGCAACCCCTTGGCCGACCAGGCGGTCGACCGCTTCAGCCCCGCCAGCGACGAGCGCTCGAACCGCTGGCCCGACCGCACCCGGGTGTCGTACCCGTTCGCGTACGAGATGGTGTCGCAGATCTTCGACTCGCCGTGGGCGCCCGACCTGATCTGCGAGCACACCTCGCTGCACAACTGGGAGGACCAGGGCGGCCACCGCGGCGAGCACGGCTCACCCACCGTGGTGCAGGCACGGGCGCCGTTCGTCCTGGCGGGGGCGGGGGTGCGGCGGCTCGGGGTCGTCCCGCGCGCCTGCAGGCTCATCGACGTCGCACCCACGGTGCTCGCGCTCATGGGCGGTGCACCTGTCGACGGGGTCGGTCAGAACGGTCTGCCGCGTCCCGACGCCCTGCTGCGGTGGCAGGACGGCGACGTGCTCGACGGCCTCTTCGACGACCCGGTCCGTCGGCCCCGCCACGTCATCGGCTTCCTCTTCGACGGCTGCAACGCCAACGTGCTGCACGAGATGGCGGCGGCCGGCGAGATCCCGAACGTGGCCCGGCTCATCGGCGAGGGGCTCTCGTTCGGTCATGGGGCCATGTCGTCGTTGCCCACGCTCACCCTCGCCAACCACACCGGCATCCTCACGGGAGCGCACCCGGGCCACCACCGCATCATCAACAACGCCTGGTACGACAAGGCCGCGGGGGAGCAGGTCATCACCAACTCGCCCGCCACCTGGGCCTGGTCGATGCACCACCTCAACCCGGCCGTCGAGACGATGTACCAGGCCGTGAAGCGCACCTGGCCCGACGCCCTCACCATCTCCTGCAACGAGATGTGCGACAACGGAGCCGACGTGTCGATCTTCCGCACGGTGCGCGACGGGGGTACCGTCGACCACCCGCCCCGCGTCGAGGACCTGCCGTTCGCCACCGAGCGCTTCGTGCGCCCGCAGAAGGACTACCAGGTGGCCTCGCGCATCGATCACCTGTCGATGGTCCAGGCCGTCGACGCCGTCGGGGGCGCACATGGTCAGCTGCCGCGGTTCACGTGGGTCAACTTCTCGCTCACCGACGCGGCCTTCCACGCGGGTGGGCCGCACTCCGACATCGCCGCCGCCTCGCTGCACGACACCGACGCCCGGTTGGGCGAGGTGCTCGCCGCGGTCGAGCGTGCGGGCGTGTGGGACGACACCGCCTTCTTCCTCGTCGCCGACCACGGCATGGAGGAGAACGACCCCTCGGTCACCGGCGACTGGGGGCCCGTGCTGGCCGACACCGGGGTGCCGCACCGCGACGAGGCCTATGGCTTCATCTACGCCGGCGTCGACGGCGGCCGCTCCAGCTGACCCGCCCCGCATAGGGTCGTCGCTCGTGACCAACGCCGCACTCGCCCCCGCCACGTCCGACGCCGCCGACCGCTCCGCCCGGAGGCTGGCGAGCTTCCTCACGTTCGCCGGTGTCTCCCACTTCGTGGTGCCGGGCTTCTACGAGGCCATCGTGCCGCGCTGGATCGGCCACGAGAAGGCCGTGGTGCGCTGGAGCGGCGTGGTCGAGATCGTCGCGGGCGCGCTCGTGGCGGCGCCGAGGACGCGCAAGGTGGGCGGCTGGGTCGCGCTGCTCACGTTCATCGGCGTCTACCCGGCGAACATCCAGATGGCGGTCAGTGCCGGCAGGCCCCACGACGCGGAGAGCACCGCCATCTGGTTGCGCCTGCCGCTCCAGTTCCCGATGTTCGCCTGGGCCTACAAGCACACCCGCTGACCCCACCCACGGGCCCATGCGCGCGTCTTGGGTCGATTCCTGGTCGTCCTGGCGACCGAGAATCGACCCAAAGGCGGATGGACGGGCTGGCTCAGGTCAGCTGAGGGCCTTGAGGGTGAGGCCCAGCTCCTCGTTGAGGTTGGCGGGGACGCTGTAGCCGTCTTCGTTGCGGATCTGCTCGAAGTGGTCGCGCACGTCCTCGACCGACAGGTCGCCGGTGTTGGTGTAGCCCTGGGTGACACCGATGAACACGCGGGCGATGTGACCGCCACCGACGGAGTAGACCTCGCCCGACACCGGGCAGTCCTCGTGTGCCAGCCACGCCACGAGCGGGGTGACGAACTCTGGGCCGAGCTTCTCGACGAGCGCACCCATGAGGTCCTCGGTCATGCGGGACTTGGCGACGGGAGCGATGGCGTTGACCTTGATGTTGGCCTTGGCGCCCTCGACGGCGAGCACGCGGGTGAAGCCGACGAGGCCCATCTTGGCGGCGCCGTAGTTGGCCTGGCCGAAGTTGCCGAAGACGCCAGCGCCCGACGAGGTGTTGACGACGCGGCCGTAGCCCTGCTCGCGGAAGCGGATCCAGGCCGGGCGGGTCACGTTGAAGGCGCCCTTGAGGTGCACGTCGATCACCGGGTCGACCAGGTCGGGCGTCATGTTGTGGAACGACTTGTCGCGCAGGATGCCCGCGTTGTTGATGACGATGTCGACGCGGCCGAAGGCGTCGATGGCCGACTGCACGATGGCCTCGCCACCCTCGGGGGTGCTCACGGAGTCGTGGTTGGCCACGGCCTCGCCGCCGGCTGCCTTGATCTCGTCGACGACCTTCTGCGCGGCCGAGGCGTCGGAGCCGGTGCCGTCGACCGTGCCGCCCAGGTCGTTGACGACCACCAGCGCGCCGCGCTTGGCGAGCTCGAGGGCGTGGGAGTGGCCGAGGCCACCGCCCGCTCCGGTGATGATGGCGACTTTGCCGTCGAATCCGAGATCAGCCATGCCTGCTCCTGGTGCGGGCGCCCGCGGGGAGCGCCGGGTTGGGGACCGGGAAAAGCTAGCCGCGGCCCCCGTCGACCCCAGAACCCGGGACGCCCGAAGCGCCCCCACGGGGAGGCGTGGGTCAGACTCGGAGGGATGAGGGCCGACGAGGTGGGGGTGAGACGGCGGCGGCGCCGGACTGCGGGGCGCATCGCGCTGGCGGGCTGCGTCGTCGCGGTTGCGGCGGCCTGCGCGGCGGGCGGCGGGCCCCGCGTGGCGACACCCTCGACCACCGGTCCGGGCCACGGC
>JADGOP010000361.1 GCA_017882935.1 Actinomycetota bacterium | reverse complement strand
TGGCCCCGGGCCTCGACGTAGCGGTAGGGGTTCGCGGCGTCGAAGACGGTGATCGCCACCCGGGGGTCGCGCTGCACGTTCCGGAACTTCTGACGGCCCGTCTCGGTGTTGAAGACCACGTGGTCGTCGTCGGCGTCGACCCACATGAGCTGGGTCGAGGGCTGGCCGTCGGAGGCCAGCGTGGTGAGGGCGGCGAAGTTCTTGGCCCCGGCGAGGGCCTTGAGGTCGGAGTCGATCGTCATGCCGATCAGGCTACGGACGGTCCGTCCCCGAAAAGTCTCCTGCCCCAGAGGGTTGCTTGATCGTGGGTCAGGCGCGCAGGCCGGCGAGGTGGTCGAGGGTGGCCTCGGCCTCGCTGATGAAGCGCTCGACCAGCTCGGCCGCGGGGACCAGCTCGGTGATGCCCCCGACGCCCTGGCCTGCGGGGAAGAACTCGCGGGCCGGGTCGACGCCCTCGGTGTCGAGGTCGCCGCCGAGGTGGTTGGCGCCGCTCTGGTACGACTCGAAGAGCTGCTCCGGGAACGGCTTGAGCTCGTCGGGGTGGTCCTCGAAGTGCTGGGTGTACTCGCTGCGCACCACGCGGCACGTCTTGCCGGTGTACGCCTTGCTCACCACCGTGCCGTCCTCGTGGAGGGCGAGGAGCGCCTCCTTGTAGCCGGCGACGCCGCGGGCCTCGGGCGTGGCGATGAAGCGGGTGCCGACCCAGATGCCGTCGGCGCCCAGGCTCAGCGCCGCGGCGAGCCCCCGACCGTCGAAGATGCCCCCTGCTGCGACCACCGGAACCCGGTCTCCGACGGCGTCGACGACCTGCGGGACGAGCGCAAGGGTGGCGATCTGACCGGTGTGGCCGCCGGCCTCGGTGCCCTGGGCCACCACGATGTCGCAGCCGGCCTCGACCGCGGCGATGGCGTGACGGACCTTGCCGCACATGTTCACCACCAGCAGGTTGAGGTCGTGGCAGAGTTCGATGACGTCGCGGGGCACGCCGAGGCCGGCCACGTAGACCTGCGCCCCGCCTGCGGCGATCTGGCGGACCTTGGTCTCGATCTGGTCGGGGAGCGCCGTGAGCAGGTCCACGCCGAACGGCTTGTCGGTGGCGGCGCGGACCGCGGCGATCTCGTCGACCATGACGTCGTCTCGCATGGCGGAGGCGCCCAGGCAGCCGAAGCCGCCGGCCGCGGACACCGCGGTGACGAGACGGTGGTACGAGACCCCGCCCATGCCGGCCAACATCACGGGGTGCTGGATGCCGAGCGTTTCGGTGAGGCGTGTGCGCATGGGCGCAGCGTACGCCCGGACTTGACCGCCGGGTCAAGTTCCGTCGGCGTCAGGCGTAGGCGCCCGATCGGGCCAGGAAGTGGCGGTGCCAGCGGCGTGGCGTGAACGCCGCTGCGCGGGGCTCGTCCTCGAAGAGCCAGCGGCCGAACTCGTGCCGCGTCCACGCCGAGGCGCCTGCCAGGAGCACCGCCCCACGGGCGCCGCTCGGGCCCGAGAGCAACCTGCTGAGCGCCGCGCTCATGCGGTGGTCGGCCAGTAGCTCGCGGTGCAGGGCGGCCTCGTAGCGATCGGCGGCGGTGGCCGGGGCGTCGGGACCTGCCACCAGGAGCGCCTCGGCTGCCAGCACCCCGGTCTGCAGCGCCTGGCCGATGCCCTCGCCCGTCATCGGGTCGGCGGCCGCGACTGCGTCGCCCACGAACAGCACGCGTCCCGCCGAGGCGGTGGCGCGGTCGATGCTCGACGGGATGGGCCAGGCGCGGTGCGGCGCCTCGGCGACGGCCCTCGGCCCGAGGAACTCGCGGATGTACGACCGCTCGAGGAGGTCGGCCCAGGTGCGGCTCAGCTGCGCCCCCGTCCAGGCGCCGGTGCGCGGCACGCAGTAGCCCACGTTGGCGTGGCCGTCGGGCAGCGGGAACGACCACGCGTATCCCGGGAGGAGGTCGTCGTCGAACCACACGGCCAGCTCGCGGCCGGCGCGGGGCGACACCTGCTTGACGTACTGGCGGAAGGCGTGCCAGTCGCCGCGGTAGCCGTCGGCGCCACCGACGAAGCGCCGCAGCGGCGACCACATGCCGTCTGCGCCCACGGCGTAGCGCGCCTGCACCGGCCCGAGGCCCTCCACATCGAGGAGCACGCGTGCGGGCTGCTGCTCGGCGCCCCGCAGGGCGTGGCCCTCGAGCACCTCGACCCCGGCCGCGCGGGTCACGTCGAGAAGCGCCGCGTCGAGATCGCGTCGGCGGGCGACGACGGCGTACTGACCCTGGCCGCGGGGGAGGGGGAAGGTGGCCTCGCGTCCCGACGGGCTGCGCACGACCACGTCGTCGACGGGGTGCCACGACGCAACCCGCGCCGGGTCGAGGCCCAGCGCCTCGAGGCGCCGGAGCGCGCCGGCGGTGAGGCCGTCGCCGCAGCACTTGTCGCGGGGGAACGTGGCCTTGTCGACCAGCAGCACCCGACGACCGGCCCGGGCCAGGGTGATGGCGGTGGCGGAGCCGGCGGGGCCGCCCCCGACCACCACGACGTCGGCACGTTGCACGCCCGGAGGTTACCGGCCGCTCCCGGGCCGCCCGACCGGGCCGCAGACCCGGGTTGCGGTGGGGTCAGTCGCGGCCGTCGGGCAGGCGGATCACGTCGGGGCGGCGCGACGCCGGGTGCCGGGAGATCGCGGCGCGCAGCACCGGATCGGGTGTCGCGGGCCCCTCGTCGTCGGGCTCCGGTCCCGCGGCGGCCCCCGACGGGGCCGCGCGAAGCGCGTCCGTGGCGACCGGTCCTTCGGGAGGTGGCGGGGGTGCGGGCATGGCAGCGGGGAGGGTGCGGCGAGTGGCCCGAGGATGCTAGGTCCGCGGTCGCGACCGAGGCGCGGATGGCCCACGAGCAGGGCATTCAGGCGGATCCGTCAACGTCAGCAGACGGTGCGCAGCGGGTCGGTGCGCGACTGGGGCGTCGGCGCGTAGACCGCGGTGAACGAGTCGACGAGCGACCGGCCGCTCGGGAACACCCGCGTGCGCCGGGTGACGATGTGGGTGCAGCGGTTCTCCGGGCCCGTCTGCCGGGTCACCTGCCCCGACTGGGTGGCGATGGCGTAGGGCGTCGAGAAGAGCTGCACGGTGACGGTGCCACCGGTGACCTTGGTCCAGATCAGCACGCCGTACGGGGTGTTGTTGCGGATGACGAGGTCGGGTCGGGACCAGCCGAGGTCCGCCTCACGACCCGGCGGCAGCCCGGGCACCTGGATGCCGTGAGGGGTCGAGCTGACGATGTCGAGACCGCCGAAGAAGGCTGCGTTGAACAGGGCCGTGGCCACCACGTCCTGGCCGCCTCCCGACACGAGCGAGGGCCCGTCGGGGGTGTCGATGGCGGCGGCCGAGAAGCCGTTGTCGGGCGTCGGCGGC
>JADGOP010000360.1 GCA_017882935.1 Actinomycetota bacterium | reverse complement strand
GACCTCCATCGCCCTGGGGGCCGGCCCGGCCTCCCCGTCGATCTCGACCTCGATCGCCGACGGCTTGAGCGTGGTTCCGTCCTCGGAGATCCCGCCCACGAGCAACTCCATCTCGCCCGCCGCGCGGTCCACGACCGGCGGCGAGGCGATGAACACCGGCGCGGCCTGGGCCGCGGGCAGCAGCCCGGCGGAGAGCAGGATGGCGGTCAGGAGGATGCGTCCGCGTCTCACGCGCCACCCCTTCCGCTGGGCGATAGCCACAGGGACTTGAACATCAGCTCGGTGCGGCCCACCCGCACGATGTCACCCTCGCTGAGCTCGACCACCTCGCCCCGGGTCAGCTTGTGCGAGTTGACGAAGGTGCCGTTGGCCGACGGCCCGGGGACTTCGCGGTCGCGGATGGTGAAGGCCTCGTCGGCGGCGGCCCGCTGGGGCCGGTGGATCACGGCGTGGCCGTTGGACACGAACTTGTCGTTGAAATCGATCCACGTCTCCATCGCGGTGTTCGCCTGCGCGCCGCGCGAGAGGAGGGTCACGGGCGTGGTTAGCTCGAGCAGAGCACCGCTCTGTTGCGCATCCAGTGACGAGAGCACGACGAACCACCCCAGGCTGAGGCCGGGCGCCGGCACCACGCCGCTGGCGTCGACGGTCGACATGAACATGGTCTTCGGCGAGGCCATGCGCGGGCGGCAGTTGCCGCAGGTCGAGCCCCAAGCCGCCAGCATGGGCTGGCCGCAGTTCGGGCAGGCCTGCTCCTCCATCCGCACGGGCGCGGATATCGACGCCTTGACTTCGTCGGGCGTGGGAGCGCCGTCGTCACGGCTCCAGGCGCGCGAAACCTTGGGCTTCGCCTTGACGACCGGTCTGGCTCGACGTGGGTTCACGACGCCACGGATGATAGGTTTGGCAGCCCCGATGGTCAAACACCTATCGTAAAGATCGCAAACACCTGAAGTATCATCGTGCGGCCTATGGTCAGCACTCTCCCTCACATCCTCTTGGCCCTTCTCGCGGCGGCGCCAGCGGACGAACCCGCCCCGGCCCTTCCCCCCGGGCCCCCGACCCCCGGGCCCACCCGCGGCACCTCGATCATTGCCGCGGGCCAGCCTTTCGACGTGGGGCGCACGGTCGTCCTGTGGAACGACGACCAGGGCTTTGACGCTTACCATGTGCGCTGCATCGACCAGACCGGCGGGTGCTGCGACTTCGACTCCCCCCGCTTTGGCACGCGCAAGGGCTTCACCAAGCGCACCCTCGAGAACCTGCAGGCCATCGTTTCGCAGTTCGTCCTGCACTTCGACGGCTGCGTGAACTCCCGCTCGTGCTTCAAGTCGATGCACAACCGCACGCGGCCCGGCGGTGGCACGGGCTGTGGCCTGTCGGCCCATTTCATGATCGACACCGATGGCACCATCTACCAGACCCTGGATCTCGCCGAGCGCGCCTACCACGCGGAGCAGGAGAACTCGATCTCGATCGGCGTCGAGATCTGCAACCGCGGCCGATACAACCCGGACGAGATGCACAAGCTCCCCCCCGAGTGGCGCACGCGCCCACGCAAGGTCGTCATCATCAACGGCGCCAAGTACGACGCCTACGATTTCCGGCCCGAGCAGTACGAGTCCATCGTGGCGGTGACGCGTACCCTGTTGCGCATCTTTCCCAAGATGAAGCCCGAGGTGCCCGAGAAGAACGGCGAGGTCATCATGGACACGCTGGAAGACCCCCTGTCGTTCCACGGCATCGTTGGCCACCTGCACGTCGACCTGGACAAGCAGAAGTGGGACCCCGGCGCCCTCGATTGGAAACGCATCCTGCGCGCCCTGCAGGGCTTCGTCTTTCCCGTCCAGATCCGCGCCTTCACCGAGGTGCCACGCACGCGCGACGACCTGCTCGCCGCGCGCAAGGCCGCTTTTTATATGAGCGAGGAACGCGCCACCGGCTTCTTCCCGCTGGCGCCGGGCCGCCTGTGGCACTCGGGCGTCCACCTGCGCGTCCGCACCGGCTCGCCCGTGGTGGCGCCCACGCGCGGACGCCTGGTCGCCGCGCGCCGGGGCGAGCGCAACGGCTCGTCGACCTCCTTCGTGCTCATCCGCCACGAGGTCGAGGTCGAGGGCCAGGTCATCGTCTTCTTCTCGCTGCTCGCCCACCTCGACCTGCCCGCCTTCGGCGCGGACAATCCCGTGCCCTGGATGCAGGCGCTGATGCAACCCGACCGGGCGGCCGCGCGCGCCTCGCTGGACAAGGGCACCGTCACCCTGCTCGACGAGCGGGTCGAGACCGGGGATCTGCTGGGCCACGTCGGTCACGTCGCGCGCGGCCCCGAGCAAGGCACCGAGCTGCACTTCGAGATCTTCACTGTGGATAAACTACCCGCCGGCCTCGACCGCGGCTTCCGTTACCTCAACGCCAGCACCGACGGTCCCATCGCCCGGCGCGCGGGTCTGGTCACGCTGCTCGACAAGAACAACGACGGCCAGGTGGACGAGGCCGAGCTGGCCGCGGTCTTCCATGGCCCCGACCCGACGAAGCGCCAGGCCCTGCGCCGCGTGGTGATTCGCCACCGCCACGAATGGGGCGACCGCACCACCCTCCAGGAATTCCTCGGCCTGCGCGAGCTCTCCGCGGTGCCCGAGGCCGACCGCCGCAAGCTCTACGTCATCGCCATCGCGCCCTACCTCTTCTGGAACGACACCCTCGCCGAGCACGCCGGCCTGCCCAAGGACCAGATCGTCTACTCGTACAACCCCCTCACCTTCCTGCTGACCCTGGCCGCGCACGCCACAAAGGTCGACATCCCCTGGCCGCGCGAGATCCTCACCGACGCCGGCCTGGAGCCGCGGCGTCTCTCGCTCGTCCCCGTTCTCGACTGGACCAAGCCCCCGTCCACCCTGCCCGCCGAGCTCAAGCTCCCCCCCCTCATCGGCAAGGACCTAGGCCCCAAGCGCCGCGACCAGATCCCCCTCATCGAACTGGCCCCGACGGACCACCGGTGATCCAGCCTCGCCCCCACTTCAAGCCTCGCCCCGCAACGCGGGGAGAGGCCGGCGAGCGGAGCTCGACGGGTGAGGGGGCTCGCCTCTCCTGCGCCCCGTGAGGCCGTCGAGCGGAGCTCGACGGGTGAGGGGCCTCGCCTCTCGTGCGCCCCGTGAGGCCGTCGAGCGGAGCTCGGCGAAGCGTGGGTGAGGGGGCTAGCCTCTCGTGCGCCCCGTGAGGCCGCCACGCGGAGCGTGGCAGGTGAGGGGCCGTGACGTCGGCCCCAACTATGGTCTACACCCACGTCTCAACAACGGCGCCAGCGGCGTTCGCAGCCCCCTAGACCGGTAAATCCAGCCCCATCGCTGTGTTCGTTACCGACATTACCGACAGCTAGATATTCTTTGCCATCCAAA
>JADGOP010000359.1 GCA_017882935.1 Actinomycetota bacterium | reverse complement strand
GGTCCGTGACGCACGCCTCGCTCAAGGTTCTCTCCCGAGTTGTCGATCCCACCGTGTCGCAACGTTAGGAAGTTCCTTGAGGTTCCGCTTCGCCGTCGTCCTGTTCTCCCTGCTCGGCCTCGTGGTGGGGGTGACATCGTGTGCCTCGGCCACCACGCCGCTGCCCACCGCACCGGGGGCCACGGCCCTGCCGTCTCCCACCACCACCGTCGTCGCACCGGCATCCTGGTCGGTGCCTGTGGCGGCCGGGACGAGCTGTCCTGCGTCGCACGCGCCCACCTTCGGGACGCAGCAGTGGAACGACTTCCTCACCTCCCTCGCCACCGCCGCAGGGCTCCCGAATCCGGCAGCCGCCACCATCACCGGTGTCCGGCTCGAGTTCCCGAGCGGGTGCTACTACCTCAGCGCCCCGCTGAGCTTCGACTTCGTGCACCCACTCGTCGACGTGAAGCTCGATGGGGCCTACACGAACGACCCGACGCTGGCGCCGCAGTTCATCCAGACCAACGCCCCCGATTGCGCCACCGGCTCCTCGATCGTGCGGGTCCAGAACCCCAGCTCCCTCCGGGTCGAGCTGACCGGCCTCACGATCCAGGGCAGCGCCACCGACACCCCGCCCTACTGCGGTGGGTACCCGGGCGGCATCGCCATCGGCGGCAACGCCGGTACGACCGGGCCGCACCACGTGTCGCTCATCGGCAACAGCGTGCACAACACCTGGGGCGACGGCATCTACGTCAGCGTGGTCGACCACCTGCTGGCCACCTCCAACGTGGTCAACGTGTCGGGTCGGGCCTCGATGACGGTGACCGCCGGCAACGACATCACGGTGAGGAGCAACACGCTCGAGCGTGCCGCGGGCATGGCGTTCAACATCGAGACGAACGCGGGGCTCGGCAACGTGGACCGGGTCCTGGCCGAGAACAACTCGGCCTCGTATGCCAACACCGCCGCAACCGACGCGAGCAGGTCCAACGGGGGCCTGTGGAACGCGAGCGCGGCCGGCAGGACCACCATCTCCGACGTGATGTTCCGCAACAACACCTCCAAGAGCGCTCTGCAGCTGTGGACGAGCGCCCAGACCTCGGGCAGCTCGACGGGAGCGCTCCACCGCATCGCGTTCGTGGGCAACACCACGACGAGCAACGCCGGGCGCATCACGGCATACGGCGGCGACAACGTCACCATCAGCGACAACAAGATCGGGAGCGGGCCGCCCGTCCAGCTGGGCGACTGGACCGACAACCAGCCCACCGTCTATCTCGCCGTGCCTCCGTTCGGGACCACCCCGGTGTGCGGCACCGCGTCGGGGAACACCTACTCCGACGGATCGGGCGCGACCATCCCGTTCCGGGTCGGCGCCGAGTACATGCCCGGTGCGACCTACGGCTACTCGATGCCGGCCTGCTGACCCGCAGGTCGCGCACCGTCGCGTACCGTGGCCCCGATGGCCACGAGCTCCCCACCCAACTGGTTCCGTCGGGCGCTCAACATCCCGTTCACCAACGAGCGCACCGAGGTGGCCGGCGCACCGATCCACTACCTGGCCTGGGGCGAGCCCGGCCAGCGCGGCCTGGTGTTCGTGCACGGCGGTGGCGCCCACGCGCACTGGTGGACGCACGTGGCGGCCACGTTCGCCGGCGAGTTCCGCGTCCTCGCCGTCGACCTGTCGGGCCACGGCGACAGCGGGCACCGCGACGCGTACACGCTCGAGGGCTGGACCGACGAGGTGGTCGCGGTGGCCGCGGCCGGTGGCATCGCCGGACCCCCCGTCGTGATCGGGCACAGCATGGGCGGCTTCGTCACCATCGCCACGGCCGCGCGCCACGCCGATCACGTCGCCGGCGCCATCGTCTGCGACTCACCCGTCACCGAGCCCGACCCCGAGATCGCCTCGTACCGGCTCAAGGAGGCGTTCGGCGCGCCGCGCACCTACGCGTCGGTCGAGGACGGCATGGCCCACTTCCGCACGGTGCCACCACAGGCGCAGTACCTCGACTTCGTCATGGAGCACGTGGCCCGCCGCTCGCTGCACGCCATCGACGGCGGCTGGCAGTGGAAGTTCGACCGCCACGTCTTCTCGCAGTTCGGGGGCAGCCTCCGCTCGGTCGCGCTGCCCTACCTCGATGACATCACCTGCCGGCTGGCGCTGCTGCGGTCGGAGTACGGCCTCGTCACCGCCGACATCGGCCGCTTCATGTTCGAGCGCCTCGGCCGCGTCACCCCGGTCGTCGAGATCCCCGAGGCCGGCCACCACGCCATGCTCGACCAACCGCTGGTCCTGCTCACCGCCATCCGCAGCCTGCTCGCCGACTGGGACCACTCCGACCCCCACCACCGCCGGTAGACGTGCTGGCGGCCTTCAGCCGGGTGGCAGCAGGGTGTGCGGGTTCAGCACGCCGTCGGGGTCGAGCGCCCGCTTGACGGCCCGCATCGCGGCCAGCTCGTCGGGCGTGCGGTTCAAGTGCAGCCAGCGCACCTTCGCGGTGCCGATGCCGTGCTCGGCGCTGATGCTGCCGCCCAGCTCCGCCACGTGGGTGAGCACGACGTCGTCGACCGCCTCGTCGCCCGGGTCGACGCCGGTCACGTTCACGTGGATGTTGCCGTCACCCACGTGGCCGAACAGCCAGGTCCGCGCCCGGGGTCGCACCGCGGCCACCCGCTCCGGCAGCTCGGCCAGGAAGTCGGCCAGCGCCGCGTGCGGCACCGTCACGTCGAGCTTGTGCGGCGGCCCGAGCGTGTTCACGGCCACGGTGTGGTCCTCGCGGTACCGCCACAGCGCCTGCTGGCGGGCCGCGTCGGTGGCCACGGCCACGTCGCCCGCGGCGGTGCGCGCCACGGCCGCGGCCAACTCGTCGGTGTGGTCGCGGTGGCCCGCGACCTCCACCAGCACGTAGACCGGCCAGGCCTGCGCGAAGGGCGGGGCCAGGCCGAAGGCGTCGCACACCAGCCGCAGGCCGGCGTCGAGGAACAGCTCGGCGGCCTCGAGGGCATCGAGCGAGTCACGCCACGCCGCCACCGCCGTCACGGCCGAGTCGACGTCGGCGAACCCCACGAGCGCCACCACGCGGTGCTCGTGGTGGGCGACCAGGCGGAGCCGGGCCGCTGTGACGATGCCCAGCGTCCCCTCGCTCCCGCAGAGCAGCGAGGGGAGGTGGTAGCCGGTGTTGTCCTTCTCGAGGCCGCCGAGGTGCCGCACCACGTGGCCGCTGCCCAGCACCGCCTCGACCCCGAGCAGCTGCTCGCGGGTGCCGCCGTGGCGCAGCACGTTCAGGCCGCCCGCGTTGGTGGCGATGGTGCCCCCGATGGTGGCGGAGTCACGCGCCGCCAGGTCGACGGCGTAGCGCAGCCCGGCCGCGCCCGCCGCCGCCTGCACCGCGGCCAGCGTGGCCCCCGC
>JADGOP010000358.1 GCA_017882935.1 Actinomycetota bacterium | reverse complement strand
GGTCGTCGGGGGAGCGCTCGCCGAAGTCGCGTGCCGGTGCGCCGGCGGCGAGGGCGTCCTCGAAGGGGATGGCCGGGAGCCCGGCCGAGTCGCCGGAGGTGCCGTCGTCGATCTCCACGAAGTGCCGCAGCGACGGAACGGCCGCGCGGACCTCGGCGATGCGGGGCGCGTACTCACGGTCGTAGACCAGGGCGACGAGGTCGGCGTTGTCGAACAGGTACGTGAGCTCGTCGGTCACGTAGCGGAAGTTCACGTTGATCGGGATGGCCCGGATCTTGAAGGCCGCCAGCATGGCCACGACCCAGGCCTCGCTGTTCAGGCCGTAGATGCCGACGTGGTCGCCGGTGGTGAGGCCCTGGTCGAGGAACCAGTGGGCGAGGCGGTTGGCCCGCTCGTCGAGCTCGGCGTAGGTGCGGCGGTCCTGGTCGACGACGATGGCCGTGCGGTCGGGGACCACGTCGACCGCGTGTTCGAACAGGTCAGCGATGTTGAGCGACATAGAACACGTTCTAGCGCGTGGGGCGCAGCCCGTGCCCTTGCGGGGCCGTTGCGGAGCGGTCGGGGCTCAGGCGGTGTGGGCCTGGACCTTGGCGGCGGGCGGGGCGGGGACGGCGTCGGCCGCCGGTGTGGCCGCGTCGGGCTCCGCTTCCGGCTCGGTCTCGGCCTCGGCCTCGGCGCTGTGGGTCTCGGCGGCGGCGCGCTCGGCGGCGGCGGTGGCCGGGGCGTAGGCGGGGCCGGCGACCGCGGCAGGCGGTGCGGTCGCCTTCCACTCCTCCTCGGCCGCGGCGGCCGCGAGCAGCTCGGCGAGGGCCTCGTCGACGGCGTCGGCCATGCCCCACACGTCGGTGACGAGCTCGGGGCACACCATGAAGCCGATGTCGACCGAGTCGCGGTAGCTGAACACGGTGATGTTCAACCCGCAGCCCTCCATCACCGGGCCGAGCGGATAGGCCGCCACCAGCTCGGCGCCCGCGTAGTAGAGCGGGAACGACGGCCCGGGCACGTTGGAGATGATGGCGTTGTGCACCACCGGGTGGTGGTCGGCGATCTCGAGGCTGGAGTAGAGCCGGGCCGCCATGTTGAAGACGTTGGGCCCCGCGAACTCGGCCCAGTCCATGAGCATGCTGGCGCCGACGGCGTTGTGCTCCTCCTTGGCCCCCTTCGTGGACTGCCGGATGGCCCGGATGCGGTCGCCCACGTCGTCGATGTCGGTGGCGAGCGACACGAACATGGCCGACACGCGGTTGGCCGACGGCTCGGCGCCCTCGGGGAGGTCGCGCACCGACATGGGGCACACGGCCAGCAACGCCGAGTCGGGGCGGTCGCCGGTGCGCTCGAGGTGGGTGCGGAGGGTGCCGGCCACGAGCGCGAGCACCACGTCGTTGACGGTGCAGCCGAAGGCGTTCTTGACGGTCTTGAGGTCGGCGAGCGGGACCCGCGCCAGACCCACGTCGCGGTGCTGCGTGACGGCCCCGTTCCAGGGGGTGCGCGGGGCGGTGAGCGGCACCGCGCCGGTCAGCTTCTGGGGGTCGCGGCGGCCCTGCACCACGCGCGCCACCGACTGGGCGGTGCGGCCGACCAGGGGCACCAGGTTCATGGTGCGGCGGAAGCGCGAGGCGGCGGCGTAGCCGAGCAGCTCGACGTCGGTGGGGAAGTGCTCGCTGGGCAGCTGGACGGGCTCGTCGAAGCCCTCGGACGTGGGGGGCTCGATGTCGAACAGGTGCACCAGGAAGTCGGCACCGGAGGCACCGTCGATGGCGCAGTGGTGGACCTTGGTGACGATGCCGACGCGGTCGTGCTTGAGGCCCTCGATGACCCACATCTCCCACAGCGGGCGCTTGCGGTCGAGCTGGCGGCTGGCGATCTGCCCGGCGAGCTCACCCAGCTCGCGGCGCCCGCCCGGGGCCGGCGCGCCGATGCGGCGCAGGTGGTAGTCGAGGTCGAAGTTCTCGTCCTCGACCCACACCGGGTGGTTGAGGCGGAAGGGGACCTCGGCGAGGCGGCGGTGGAACAGCGGCGCCACGTGCAGCCGGGAGCGGATGAACTCCTTGACCTTGTCGAAGGAGTAGCCGCCGGGCATGGTGGCCGGGTCGATCACCATGGTCATCGCCACGTGCATGTGGTGCGTGGGCGTCTCGAGGTAGAGGAAGGCGGCGTCGAGACCGGACAGGCGTTCCATGGTGATCCTCGAGGGTCGAACGGGTGGTGGGTCGCGAGTCTGACACGACCCGGCCGACGGCACTAGTGAGGTGCCCCCGCCAGCACCGACGCGGCGGAGGGGCTCCTCTGGCGCGGACGTTGGCCGCGCACCGGGCGAACCGGCAGACTGGTGGGATGCCTTGGCTGCTGCTGGTGTTGAGCGTGTGGGACCTGCTGTTCACCATCAACGCGCGGTGGCCGTCGCGCAACCGGGTGCTGCTCGGCCCGAGCTTCTTCGCGTCGTGGCTCACCATCGAGCTGGCGCCCTTCCACCTGGCGCTCCAGGTCGTGCTGGTGGGCCTGCTGGTGTGGTTCGGCGCCCTCTCGGCGTGGCCCGGTTGGCTGGGTCTGGCGCTGGCGGCGGTGTCGTGGGTGGGGCTGTTCAGCATGGTCCTGCAGGGGCGTCGCACCAGCGTCACGCTCCGCGAGGCCGTGGTCGAGGTCACCGGCGAGTCGTCCGGCCCCCGGGTGCCCATGTCGAAGGTGGTGTTCCCCTTCGCCTTCAAGCGCAAGGGCGTGCGGCGCATCAAGGATGTCGAGTTCGGGCGGGCGGGCGGCCGGCGTCAGCGCCTCGACGTCTACCTGCCCACCGAGGCCCGCCCCACCGATCGGCGCCCGGCCGTCCTCCAGATCCACGGCGGCGCGTGGGTCATCGGCGACAAGCGCGAGCAGGGTCTGCCGCTGCTCAACCACCTCGCGGCCAACGGGTGGGTCTGCTTCAACGCCAACTACCGCCTGAGCCCGTTCGCCACGTGGCCCGACCACCTCGTCGACTGCAAGCGGGCCCTCGCGTTCATCCGCGAGCACGCCGACGAGTACGGCATCGACCCCGACTTCGTGTGCGTCACCGGTGGCTCGGCTGGTGGCCACCTCACCGCCCTCATGGCGCTCACGGCCAACGACCCCGAGTACCAGCCCGGCTTCGAGGCCGCCGACACCACGCTGCAGGCGGCGGTGCCCTTCTACGGCGTCTACGACTTCACCAACCGCCAGGGCGGCATGCACGAGAAGTTCCTCGGGATGTTCCTCGAGCCGTGGGTGATGAAGGCGTCGTTCGCCGAGGAGCCCGAGAAGTTCCACCGGGCCTCGCCGATCGACCGCGTGCGGGCCGACGCGCCGCCCTTCCTGGCCATCCACGGCGACCGCGACACGCTGGCTCCGGTCGTCGACGCCCGCCTGTTCGTGGAGCGGCTGCGTGA
>JADGOP010000357.1 GCA_017882935.1 Actinomycetota bacterium | reverse complement strand
CACTCGATCACCGCGTACAGCACACCCAGGAGGGCCACCACGGCGAGCACCGAGCCGAGGGGACCGACGGGCGCGGCATCGCGGTCGCGCGACTCCGGCAGCAGCAGCCAGCCCGCCACGAACGCCACGATCACCACCGGCATGTTCACCAGGAACACCGACCCCCACCAGTAGCGCTCGATCAGCCACCCGGCCAGGATCGGACCGAGCAGGATGCCGATCCCCGAGACGCCCGACCACACGCCGATCGCCAGCGGGCGCTGCCGCGAAGGGAACACGTAGACCAGGAGCGACAGCGTGCCCGGCATGATGCAGGCGCCCCCGACGCCCATCACGGCCCGCGCGCCGATGAGCATCCCCGGGGTCACCGACCACGTCGCCAGCGCCGAGCCGATGCCGAAGATCACCAGCCCGGCCAACAGGAACATCCGCCGGCCGTAGCGGTCGCCCAGGTTGCCGGCCGGGAACAGCAGGGCCGCGTACACGAGCACGTAGGCGTCGACCGCCCACTGCAGGTCGCTCGACGAGGCGTGCAGCTCCCGCACCAGCGCAGGCAGCGCGATGTTGAGCACCGTCTCGTCGATGATGATGACCATCAGCGCGAGGCACAGCACGCCGAGGATCAGCCAGCGGCGGGGGTGGCCGCCGTCGTCGTCGAGGAGGGGCCCCGACGGGCGCGCGTCAGTCGCGGCCTCGGGCGGGACGGTCACGGGTGGTGGCCCGGCCGGGGGGCCACGGGGTCAGCCGTTGCCGAGCAGGACGGCCTTCTGGGCCTGGAACTCGGCCTCGCTGAGCACCCCGCGGCGGCGCAGCTCGTCGAGCTTCTCGAGCTGCTCGGGGACCGAGAGCTGCGGCGCCGCGGCTGCGGGAGGAGGCGGAGCCTGCGAGTGCGCCTGGGCCGCCGCCTGCCCCATGCGGTGGTACTCGCGGTTGGTGTTGGCCTCCATCTGCACGTAGATCTCGCGCTGCACCTGCTGGGGACGGCGGATGTCGGAGAAGGTCTCGCTGCCGCGCTCGCCGGCCGACTCGATGGTGAGGTCGCCTGCTCCGACGAGCCGCTCGAACAGGCCCTGGTGGAAGAAGACGGTGTTGACGCGCTCGAGGGGGATCTCGATGCCCGACTTCGACACCAACCCGCGCCGCGAGATGATGCGGTCGCTGGTGAGCACGAAGTTGGTGGTGGTCCAGATGCCGTAGCGACGGAAGAAGTAGAGCAGCGCGAGGACCACCACGATGCCGGCGAGGACGAACACGAGCGTGCGCGTGATGCCCGCGGGGTTCCACACCAGCGCGGCGACACCGACGACCACGGCGACCACGAGCAGCAGCACCGAGGGCGCCAGGTAGATCCAGTGCGGCCGGAGATCGAGGACGAGCTCCTCGCGGTCGTTGAGGAGCTTCCGGGGGAACGCCATGCCCGAAGCGTAGCTAGTGCCGTGTCAGGCAACGTTTGCAATGTCCACGGCGAGGCAGAGGCGTCGCTCGCGAGGACGCAGGGCGCAGGCGCAGCCGAAATCCTGCGGTGGGGACGAGGACGCCGCGCGCGGCGGTTCTGACCGGCGTGCAGGCAAGCCACTGTTGCCTGGCGGCACTGGTGCGCAGCTCACCGGCCCCGGACCCGAGGGCGCGATGGGGTCGCCGGGGCACCGGTAGCGTGACGGCGTGCACGGCGACGGCGACGGCTCCCCCGAGATGACCCGCCTGCTCGAGGGGCTCGACGATGCCCAGCTCGCAGCCGTCACGAGCCCGGCGCAGCCCCTGTGCATCCTGGCCGGCGCCGGGTCGGGCAAGACCCGGGTGCTCACCCGCCGCATCGCCCACCGCGCCCTGACGGGCACGCTCGACCCCAGGCGGGCGCTCGCGCTCACGTTCAGCCGCCGGGCTGCGGGCGAGCTCCGCCAACGCCTCGGGGCCCTGGGGCTGCGCGACACCCCCACCGCCGGGACCTTCCACGCCATCGCCTACGCGCAGCTCCGCTCGTACTGGGAGGCGAACGGCACCCGCGAGCCCGCCCTGCTCGACCGCAAGGGGCGCATGGTGGCGAAGCTCCTCCCGGCCGGCAGCGCGCTCCGGGTGGGCCACGTGGCCACCGAGATCGAGTGGGCCAAGGCCCGGTTGATCGCGCCCGACACCTACGAGGCGGCGGCCGTCGCCGAGCGGCGCGCGGTGCCCGCCGGCCCGGCCACCATCGCCGATCTCTACCGGCAGTACGAGGACGAGAAGCGCCACCGGGGCGTGGTCGACTTCGACGACCTGCTCGCGCGTGCGGCCGACGCCCTCGAGCACGACGAGGCCTTTGCCGCCGCCCAGCGCTGGCGCTTCCAGCACCTCTTCGTGGACGAGTACCAGGACGTCAATGCACTGCAGCACCGGCTGCTGCGGGCCTGGCTCGGCGAGCGCACCGACCTCTGCGTCGTGGGCGACCCCAACCAGGCGATCTACCGGTGGAACGGCGCCGACGCCTCGTTCCTGGCCGGGTTCGCCGACGAGTTCCCCGGTGGCGCGGTGCTGGCCCTCGACCACAACCACCGCTCCTCTCCCCAGGTCGTGAGCCTGGCAGCCGCCGCGCTCGCGGCGGGCAAGGGCGACGTCGCCACGCTGCCCACCGTCACCGCTGCCCGAGGCGCGATCCCCACCATCGGCTCGTTCGCCGACGACCAGGGGGAGGCCGTGGCCATCGCCCGCGCCCTCCGCGAGCACCACCGACCGGGACGTCCCTGGTCCGACCAGGCCGTGCTCGTGCGCACCAACGCGCAGACCGCCGTGATCGAGCAGGTCCTGCGCCAGGCACGCATCCCGTACCGAGTGCGCGGTGCCGCCTCGTTCATCGACCGGCCGGGGGTGCGCGAGGCGTTGCGCTCGGCCCGCGGGTCCCGGGCGTCGTTGGCGAGCTTCCTCGCCGACCTCGACGCCGCAGTGGCCACGGCTCGCGTCGACGAGGCGATCGCCCAGCGCAACGCGGTCGACCGAGGCGTCGACCCCACGCCCGACCCGGTGCTCACCGAGCGCCTCGAGTCCCTGCAGGCGCTCGTCCGGCTCGGCCACGACATGCTCATCGCCGAGCCGGAGGCCCCGGCGTCGCAGTTCCCCGGCTGGTTGGTCGCCACGGTGAGCGGTGGCGAGACCGAGCAGCGCTCGCGCGATGCGGTCGACGTGGCCAGCTTCCACGCCAGCAAGGGGCTCGAGTGGCGCGTCGTGCACCTCGCGGGGCTCGAGGAGGGCTACGTGCCCAGCAGCCACGCCCGCACCGAGGCCGCATTCGCCGAGGAGCGGCGCCTGCTCTACGTGGCCCTCACCCGGGCCGAGCACACCTTGAGCCTCTCCTGGGCGCAGCGACGCACCTTCGGCACGCGCACGGTGGAACGGTCGCCCTCACGGTGGTTGGCGTCGCTGCGCAAGGCGTG
>JADGOP010000356.1 GCA_017882935.1 Actinomycetota bacterium | reverse complement strand
GGCCATGGCCCTGGAGCGCACCCTGGCCCACCGGCCCGACCTCATCGAGGCCCGTGGGGGCCTCACGCCCGACGAGGAGCGCCTCCTCGCCGAGCTGCGCGCCTGACCGGGGGCTCCCGTCGCCTTGGAGCGTCGCCGGGGCCTCGTCTACGCTCACGACCTGCCCTCGCCGCCTCTGGCGAGCCGCCCGCTCCATCCCCACAGGACCAGCGAGACATGAACCGCACCGACCTCATCGACCAGGACAGCTTGCGCACCGACGTGCCCGACTTCGCGCCCGGCGACACCCTCAAGGTCAACGTCCGCGTGGTGGAGGGCAACAAGGAGCGCGTCCAGGCCTTCCAGGGCATCGTGATCCGCCGCCAGGGCGACGGCGTCCGCGAGACCTTCACGGTCCGCAAGCTCAGCTACGGCGTCGGCGTCGAGCGCACCTTCCCCGTGCACTCCCCGATCATCTCCTCCATCGAGGTCGTCACCCACGGCGACGTGCGTCGCGCCAAGCTCTACTACCTGCGCGACCGGGTCGGGAAGGCCGCGAAGGTCAAGGAGAAGCGCCTCAGCTGACCTCCGGGTCCCTCGGGTGGCGCGCCGGTCGCGTGCCGCCCCGGGTTGAGCGCGCGAAGCTCGGTCGATGAGCACCGACGATCTCGAGCAGTACGAGTCCGAGGTCGAGCTCAAGCTCTGCCAGGAGTACAAGGACGTCTGCCCGATGTTCTCCTATGTGGTGGAGACCGAGCGACGCTTCTACCTCGCCAACCACGTGGAGCAGAAGGTCCACACCGACGGGGTGCGCAGCTGGATCGAGCTCGACCTGCGCGACGCGTGGGTGTGGGACATGTATCGCCAGAACCGCTTCGTGCCCACCGTGCACGTCGTCACGTTCAAGGACGTCAACGTCGAAGAGCTGCCCAAGCTCGACCTGTAGGTCACGGTGTCGGGGCGCAACCGGGCCGTCGGCGCGGCGGGTGAGGCGGCCGCGGCGGCCTGGTACGAGGCACGTGGTTACCAGCTGCTCGCACGCAACTGGCGGTGCCGCGAGGGTGAGCTCGACCTGGTGCTCGCGCACCGCGGGACGGTCGTCTTCTGCGAGGTGAAGGCCCGGTCCTCGGCGGCGTTCGGCCTGCCCGCCGAAGCGGTGACCCGGACCAAGCAACAGCGGATCCGGCTGCTCGCCACCCGTTGGCTGGAGGCCACCGGCACCCGACCGAAGGCGCTCCGCTTCGATGTGGCGTGCGTCCTGGCCGGCGAGATCACGGTCCTCGAGGCCTGCTTCTGAGTCATCGGGCGCGTCGGCGGCGGCTCCTTCGTCGCCTTGCCGAGCCGGCTTCGCCATCCGGGGAGCAACGGTCGGGCTGCTCCGGCTGGCGCCTCCGCAGCATCGGGCGTCGGCGAGAGCGATGAGTTGGGCGCAGGCGTACCGTCGGAGCGGCATGGAGACGACGAACCTCGCAGACCTCTACGGCACCCCGTTGCTCGACTGGGACCGCATCACCACCACACTCGACGCGGGCATCGGCCAGGCGCCCGGCGCCGGGGGACCGAACCGCCACACCTGCTGGCTGGCCACCATCGACCGCGACGGCAGCCCCCACGTCACCGGCGTCGGCGCGCTGTGGGCCGACGGCTCGTTCTGGTTCGAGACCGGCGAGGTCACGCGCAAGGGCCGGAACCTGGCCCGCGACCCTTGCTGCACGCTGAGCCCGGCGACGCTCGACTTCGATCTCGTGGTCGAGGGCGAGGCCCACCGCGTCACCGATCCCGACAGGGTGGCCGCCATGGCCGGGCGCTGGGCGGCGGGAGGGTGGCCGGCGAGCGTCGATGAGTCCGGCACCGCCCTCACGGCCGAGTACAGCGCCCCCTCCGCCGGGCCACCGCCCTGGTCCGTCTACCGCATCACCACGCACACGGCCGCGGCCCTGCTCGCCGTCGAGCCCGGCGGCGCCACCCGCTGGCGCTTCTGAGGGTCAGCGGGGAGCGTGGCGACCGGGGCGCCGGCTGCTGCGGTTGGCCCAGCAGCCGTGGTGCCAGTGGCGCCTGAGGTCGGGCGCGCCGCGGGGGACCACGACCAGGTGACCCAGGCCCGGCGGGATGTCCTGGTTGCAGCCCGGGCACAGGTACGTCTTGGTGGCCTGGTACGGCTGGATGCGGCGCACCTCGGCGTCGTCGTCGGGCGACGGGGGAGTGGCCGGCCGTCGTGACCGGGGTGGGCTCACCGGGTCAGCCGAGGAAGGCCCAGGCGACCAGCGCCGCGCTGGCCAGCAGGGCGGCGGCGACCATCACGTAGTCGAGCGCCGAGTGGTGCTGGGGACGGAACGGGTTGAGGCCCATGCCCGCCAGTATCGTGCCGGCGATGAGCGCACCGCACACCGGGGCCGACCCGGCCACCTACGAGACGCTGCTGGTCGAGCGGGCCGATGGCGTCGCCACCGTCACGCTCAACCGGCCGCACCGCAAGAACGCCGCCAACATCACCATGTGGGACGAGCTGGGCGAGGTGCTCGCCGGGCTGGCCCGCGCCGACGACGTGCGGGTGGTGGTGGTGACCGGTGCCCAGGGCGAGTTCTGCTCCGGAGCCGACCTCTCCGACGAGGGCGCGCTGCACCGGCACCAGCTCGCGCAGATGCGCATCGTCGGCGACGTGTGCCTGGCCCTGCACCGCATGCCCAAGCCCACCATCGCCAAGGTCGACGGCGTCGCCGCGGGGGCGGGGATGAACCTGGCATTGGCGTGCGACCTCGTGGTCGCGTCCGATCGGGCCCGCTTCTCGGAGATCTTCGCCAAGCGTGGCCTGTCGGTCGACTTCGGCGGCTCGTGGCTGCTGCCGCGCCTCATCGGCGTGCACAAGGCCAAGGAGCTGGTGCTGCTGGCCGACATCATCGACGCCCGGGAGGCCCGCGAGTTCGGGTTCGTGAACCGGGTGCTCCCCGTCGCCGAGCTCGACGCCTTCGTCGCCGACTGGGCCGCCCGCCTCGCGGCCGGGCCGCCCATCGCGCTCTCGCTCAGCAAGCGGCTGCTCGACTCCTCGTTCAACGCCACCCTCGAGCAGGCGCTCGACGACGAGGGCCGTGCGCAGACCATCAACTTCGCCACCAAGGACACCGTCGAGGCGATCACCGCCTTCATCCAGAAGCGCCCGCCCGAGTTCCACGGCCGCTGACGGGCCGAGCTACGAGCCGGAGCCCCGCACGACGGGCGCCGGGGTGGTCGGGTCAGGTGCCGTAGTGGCTGGTCTTCGAGCCCCACGGGGCCAGGGCGAGGTGGGACGGCTGCTCGCCGCGGCCGATGAGCCACGTGAGGAGGCGACGGCGGTCGGCGGGGTCGGCGACGCGGTCGTCGAGCGTGCTGAGCGCGAGGGGCAGCTCGACCGCGACGTAGGCATCGGGCCAGCCGGCGGGGGTGTAGGTG
>JADGOP010000355.1 GCA_017882935.1 Actinomycetota bacterium | reverse complement strand
GAGGCTCCCGTTGCCGAGGCTCCCATTGCTGGGGCTCCCATTGCTGGGGCTCCCGCCGAGGCTGCGGCCGCCGAACCCGCTCCGGCTGAGGCACCCGCTGAAGCCGAACCTGCGGGGACGGACCCGCTCCACCAGCCCTGAGCCCCACCGTTCCTTGAAGCGAATCCCACCCCACGGGTGGGATTCGCTTCAAAGAATCAGGATGGCCTGAGGAGGGTGAGCACCTCGGCGGGGGTGGCGGCCACGAGGTCGCCGGGCGCCGCCTCGGCACGCACGTTCCAGCCCGCCAGCACGAAGCGGCACCCCGCCGTTCGCGCGCACGCCCGATCGTGGGCGGTGTCGCCCACGTAGAGCACGTCGGCGGCGGCCACGTCGAGCGCGGCGAGCACCGGGCCGAGCTGCTTGGGGCCGCTCGCGCGGTCGGCGAACGTCGCCACCGTCGGCTGCCACCCCAACCGGGCCAGCTCCGCGGCGCCGGACTCGGGATGCTTGTTCGAGCACACGCCCCACACCAGCAGCTGGGCGAGCACCTCGTCGATCCCGGGGAACGGCTGCGCGTGCTCGGGGTCGTACGCGGCGAGGTAGTCGTCGACGCTGACGCCCAGGCGGTCGCACTCGTCGGCGAGGAGGTGGCCGAAGGTGATGTCCTCGCGCGGCACGCCGAGCGCCACGAACGCGTCGCTGAGGGCCCGGTCGCTGTCGACGAGGGTGCCGTCGAGGTCGAAGACCGCGATCACGCGGGCGACGGGTGCTCGCCGCGGCTCGGGGGCGAGGTGAACGAGGCGGTCTCGACCCGGCCCCGGAACTCACCGGAGGTGGCGTCCTCGTCCCAGCGCGCCGCGCACGCCTGGCACTCGCACGAGTCGAGGTTCACGCTGGCCAGGTAGAGCCGCCGCACGTCGTAGGAGCCGCAGTACGCGCACGGCAGGTAGGCGGCGGAGGCACGCGGGCACGGTTGGGCGCGATCGGCCAGGGGCACGTCCCGAACGGTAGCCACGGCGCCCGCGTCCGCGGCGGATGCCCCGCCGCCCCGGCCAGTTCCGACGGCCCGACCTGGCCGAATTAGGGTGCCAGCATGATCGACTACGAACTCATCGGCCACGTCGCGGTGATCACCATCAACCGCCCCGAAGCACGCAACGCGGTGAACGGCGTGGTGGCGAACGGCATCGAAGCAGCCATCGACCAGCTCGAGGCCGACGACGAGGCGTGGGTGGGCATCCTCACAGGCGCCCGCTCCGAGAAGGGCTACATCTTCTGCGCCGGCGCCGACCTCAAGGAGATCAGCGTCAACCCCGGTGCCCTGGCCACCGCCCGTGGCGGCTTCGGCGGCATCACCCAGCGTGAGCGCACCAAGCCCATCATCGCGGCGGTCGACGGCCCGGCGCTCGCCGGCGGCACCGAGATCGTGCTGTCGTGCGACCTCGTCGTGGCCTCGCGCACCGCCACCTTCGGCGTGCCCGAGGTGAAGCGCAACCTCGTGGCCGGCGCCGGCGGCCTGTTCCGCCTGCCGCGCAAGATCCCCCGCAACATCGCCATGGAGTGTGCCCTCACGGGCGACCCCATCAGCGCCGAGCGGGCCCACCACTTCGGCCTCGTCAACGACCTGTGCGAGGAGGGCGAGGCCCTCGAGCGTGCCCAGGCCCTCGCCGCGCGCGTCACGGCCGCGGCGCCGCTGGCGGTGCGCGAGAGCCGGGCGATCATCCTCGCCGCCACCGACCAGCCCGACGAGGTCGGCTGGAAGCTCTCGGGCGAAGGCATGATGAAGATGTTCGGCACCGAGGACTTCAACGAGGGCATCACGGCCTTCATCGAGAAGCGTGCCCCGGAGTGGAAGGGCCGCTGACCGGTCCGTCGGTCGGGCACATCACCTCGCCGCAGGTCAGGTGATGGTGCTCAACACCCCGTGGTCGTGCAGGAACTCCGCGAGGCCCGGCACCAGCCGCACCTCACCGAGGTCGTCGAGCGGCACCCAGTTCGCCTCGGCCGCGTCGCTCCCCGCCACGGGCTCGTCGCTGCTCGGGAGCAGCACCTCGTAGGCCAGGATCACGGAGTAGGCGTCGTCGTCGACGTGCTCGTGCACCCCCACGAGGCCGTTGCACACGCCCTCGAGCCCGGTCTCCTCCTCGAGCTCGCGGACCACGGCCTCCGCCACGGTCTCCCCCGCCTCGACCTTGCCCCCCGGCAGCGCCCAGCTTCCCCCGGCCGGCCCGGGGCCGCGCCGCACGAGCAGCAGCCGGTCGTCGTCGACCACCAGGGCGCTGACCGCCACGACCGGACGGCCGTGCGGCACGTGGGGCGTCATGGTGCCGGCGTGGCCGGCAGGTCGCGGTGGACCACGATCGAGCGCGCCACCATTCCCGCTGACTCGAAGAAGTTCTTGGTGGCGCGGTCGCCCGGTAGCGCCCGGGCGTCGATGCCACCGCAGCCCTGCGCGACCGCCCAGGCGATGGCCGCGTCGAGGAGGGCCTCACCCACCCCGAGCTCGCGGCCGCTGGCCTCGACGTAGATCTCGTGCAGCACCGCCAGGCTGCTGCCGTCCGGGAGCAGCTCGACCGTGGCCAGGGCGTAGCCCACGGCGTGCGAGTCGAGGGTGCCGATCCAGGCGGCGTGGCCCGGGGTCCCCTCGGTGGCGGCCGTGAGCAGCTGGTCGAGCCGGCCCTGTGGCTCGTCGAAGAGCGCGAGCAGCCGGCCCCCGCGCGCCGCTGCCGTGGCGGCCCGCGCCTCCGCGGCGAGGCGGTCGAGGTCGGTCCGGTCGGCCACCTCCGCCCGCTGCGCGGCCTCGGCCGGGGATCCGGAGGGCTCAGAGGTCACGGGTCTGCACCGGCCGTCAGCCGGCCTGCAGCTGGGCGATCTTGCCGAGGATGGTCTTGCGCCCCCGCGTGGCCAGCTCGTAGCGCTGCACGGCCGCCAGCTCGGGCTCGCGCAGACCCGCCAGGCGCGACACCACCTGCGACGCAGCCAGGCTGTCGTAGTCGGGGATGGCCAGCTCGGTGGCGTCGGCGGGTGCTGCGGGGGTGGCTGCCGCAGGGGCGGCACCGGCCGCAGGGGCGGCACCGGCCGCAGGGGCCTCGGCCGCCGGTGCGCCGGTGGCCTTGCGGGGTGCCGCCTTGGGTCGTGGCGCGGGCTCGGCTGCCGGCTCGACGGTCCGGACCGGCGTGTCGGTGCCGTCGTCGGAGCCCACGTCCTCGGGATCGGGGGGCAGCAGGCCGTACTCGGTGAGCGAGCGCTTGGCGTGCACCTCGAGCTGGGCGAGGCGGCGCTCGGCCTCGGTCTGGCCCAGCTGCACCGCCATCTGGCCCATCATGCGGGCGTTGCCCACCCGGATGCGGCCCTTCTCGGCCAGCTCCGGGAGCAGCGACCTCGCTTCGCCGAGGAGCCCGAGGGGGGCATACAGGAGCAGGT
>JADGOP010000354.1 GCA_017882935.1 Actinomycetota bacterium | reverse complement strand
TATGGGTCGCGCCAGCGCTCGGCCCCGCCCGGCACGAAGCCCGTGATCGGCGCGGCGTCGTGTCGGTCCACGCGAGTGCCCTCAGCCCGCGATCCGGGTGGGCTGTGCTTCGGCGAGCAGCGCGGCCCGGTCGGCGGCGAGGACGAAGCCCGCCTTCACCGTGGCGTCGGTGGACCGCGTGAACGCGGCCAGGTAGGTGGCACGGGACGGGTACAGGGCCGCGAGGCGAGCTGCCGAGAGCGGCTTGGTGGAGCCCGCCAGGATGCACACCACCGAGCTGTTCGGCTCGGGGAGCCCCGAAAGGGTGTCGACGGGGACGTCGACCACGGGCGTGCGGACGCCACCCTTCGCGTTGCCGTTGGCGTCGAGGGCGTAGTGGCCGGGCAAGGCCACGTCGAGGCGCGCCGCGTGGGGCGGCGGCGTGCCGTGGTCGACCCAGGT
This sequence comes from Actinomycetota bacterium, assembly GCA_017882935.1. Classification (GTDB taxonomy): domain Bacteria; phylum Actinomycetota; class Acidimicrobiia; order Acidimicrobiales; family Iamiaceae; genus JADGOP01. The sequence continues at coordinate 2,989 of JADGOP010000354.1, read as the reverse complement.
GGTGAGCTCGTGCAGCGCCGCGTCGGCGACGAAGTGGTCAGGGCCCGCGTTCACGGGCGCCGGGCAGCCGAAGTACGCCGCGATGTTGCCGAGCTGGTACTTGTCGACGTGCGCGGTGCCCGCCACCTCCCACAGCCGGAACGTGGCGCTGTCGGGTTGGGTGGCCGGGTAGTAGTCGAGGATCCCCGCCACGTCGGTCTCGGTCTGCAGCACCAGCACGGGTGCCTTGCCATCGGTGCGGATCTTCGTGGGTTGGCCGCCGAGGGTGCTCGAGATGTCGATGTTCTGGCCGGGCTTGCCGAGTGGCGCCGCCGCGCCGCCCCGGCTGTGGATGAGGAACCCGTCGTACTGCTGCGCGAGCGGCTGGACGCCGTCGACGTAGGTCGTCAGCGCGAAGGCCGACTGTGACTCGCCCATGGCCAGCACGTGGCCGAGGTGGAGGCCGCCGAGCGGGTCGACCTTGCCGGGCGACCGGAGCGTGCGCGCGACCTGCGTGAAGATGTCGTAGGAGAAGGCGTCGCCCGGGTGGTGCAGCGACGCGTAGCGGGCCGGGTCGAGGTGGCGGAGGCCCTTGCCCGCCCCACCCAGCGCGCTGACCGGCGTGTTCACCGCGACCACCCCGCCCTCGACGCCGATCTTCTGGGCCGACACGCCGACCCAGGCGTAGCCGCCGCGCACCAGCTCCGACGCGAGGTAGGTGTAGTCGGGTGCCGCGTCGAGCCCGCCGCTGACGTTGAGCCACTCGACCACCACGGTGCCGTTGAAGTCGGCGGCCGACGCGGGCCGGCGGACCACGATGCGCGTCTTGTAGCCCGCCGACTGGCCGGTGACGAGGTGGTACTCGCCGTTCGCCGGCAACGGCCCCTGCGACCGGTACGAGGCTGCGGTGCCCGCCACCGAGTACTCGGACTCGACCCACTTCGAGGGATCGAGCTTGGGGCCCGTGGCCGCGGAGACCAGCCGGATGCCCTTGCCGCCGGTGAGCGGCGCGACCGTGGCGACGGGGCCTGCGGGGCGTGTGACCTCGGGCGCGGTGGTGGGGGGCGCAGTCGACGCGGGTGTCGCGGTCCCGTGCCCGGAGCTGGAGGAGCAGGCGGCGAGCAGCGTGAGCGCAGCGAGTGCGAGCAGCAGGGGGCCCTTTTGCAGCGTCCTCATCGGTCAGGTGGGTCCCTTCGATCGTGGCCGGGGGAACGTACGCCAGATCTGCCCCCGCCGCCCGTCGCCCGGCGGCGGCCCCAGATCTGGTCAGCCGGTGCCGTCGGTCGCGAGGCGGGCGGCCTGCGTGGTGAGGAACTGCTGCTCGCGCCGGTTGGTGGACCGAGAGGCGGCCGCACGGAACGCGGCCGCCGCGCCGGCTCGGTTGCCGGCCATCTCGAGGAGGTGGGCTCGCACTGCGTGCAGGCGGTGGTGGTCGGCGAGCTGCGGGTCGAGGTCGTCGAGCAGGGCCAGCCCAGCCTCGGGGCCCTGCGCCATCGCCGCGGCCACCGCCCGGTTGAGCGCCACCATGGGGTTGCCGGTCATGCGCTCGAGGAGCGTGTAGAGGGTCAGGATCTCGGCCCAGTCGGTGTCGTCGTGCCGGGGCGCTCGGTCGTGGGCCGCGGCCACGGCGGCCTGGAGCTGGTACTCGCCGACCGACCCCCGCGGGAGCGCGTCGGCGAGCAGTGCGAGGCCCTCGGCGATGAGCGCCTGGTCCCAGCTCGACCGGTCCTGCTCGGCCAACGGCACCAGTTCACCGGTGGGGCCCGTGCGGGCGGGGCGGCGGGCGTCGGTGAGCAGCATCAGGGCCAGCAGGCCGGTGACCTCGGCGTCGCCGGGCGCGCCGGCGTGCACCACCCGGGTGAGGCGGATGGCCTCGCCCGAGAGGTCGCTGCGGGCGAGGTCGGGCCCGGCGCTGGTGGCGTAGCCCTCGTTGAAGAGCAGGTAGAGCACGTGGCACACCGACCGCAGCCGCTCGTCCCGCTCCTCCGGTGACGGCAGCCGGAAGCCGTCGCCCGACGCGGCCACCTTGGCCTTGGCCCGGCTGATGCGCTGGGCCATCGTCGCCTCGGGCACCAGGAACGCCGCCGCGATCTCGCGGGTGGTGAGGCCACCCACGGCCCGCAGGGTGAGGGGGATCGCCGTCGCCGGCGTGAGGGTCGGGTGGCAGCAGAGGAACATGAGGATCAGCGTGTCGTCCTGGCCCGCCACCGGCTCCTCGGGTGCGGTCAACGACAGCGACGCCGCGAGCACCTCACGGCGGCGGCGCGCCTCGTCGCTGCGGTGCTGGTCGACCACCCGGCGCTGCGCCACGCGGACCAGCCAGCCGAGGGGGTTGGCGGGCCGGCCCTGCCCGGGCCACTGCGTCGCGGCCGCCAGGAGCGCCTCCTGGGTGGCGTCCTCGGCCTCGGCGAAGTTGCCGTGCCGGCGGACCACCACACCGAGGACCTGAGGCGCGAGCTCGCGCAGCAGGTCCTCGGTGCCGGGCCCGGCGCTCACACCTCCGGGTCGGGGGCGCTCAGCACCTCGCGGACCTCGATGGGCTGCTGGATCGGCACGCCCTCGGGCCCGGGCGCGGCCGACGACCGGGCCGCGATCTCGAGGGCCCGGTCGAGGCTGTCGACGTCGACGAGCCGGTAGCCGGCGAGCAGCTCCTTCGACTCGGGGAACGGCCCGTCGGTGATCACCGGCGCGCTCGACCCGTCGGACACCACGAAGCGGGCCTGATCGGGCCCGGCCAGCCCCTGCGCGTCGACCAGCTCACCGGACCCGAGCAGCTCGGCGTTGAGCTCGTGCTGGAAGTCGACGTGGGCCCGGATATCGCCCGGGGTCCACTCGTTCATCGGGACGCACCCCGAGCCGACCTCGCCGTAGTTCTGCAGCAGCATGAATCGCATCGCTCCATCCTTCCTGTTGTGGCGCCCCACTGGCGCCGTCGCCCGGTTGTCGGAGCTGCGGACCCGTTCTCGACACCCTCCCCCAACAGCCCTTCGACCCTTCACACACCGTTTCG
>JADGOP010000353.1 GCA_017882935.1 Actinomycetota bacterium | reverse complement strand
GATCACGGCCACCGGCTTCCCCGCGTCGACGAAGGCCCGCACGAAGGCCACGGCCTGGTCGTCGGCGCGGAGCCGGTCGGGGTTGGCCACGCCACCGGGCAGCACCAGCGCGTCGTCGTCGTCGACGTGGGCGTTGAGCACGCTGTTGTCGACGGCGAACGAGCCCGCCCGATCGAGGTGCTCGAAGGCGTGCACGGGCTCCATGTCGAGCGAGATGAGCGACGGGACCGCACCGGACTCGCGCGCGGCCCGCCAGGGCTCGGTGAGCTCCACCTGCTCGACGCCGTCGGTCGCGAGGAAGGCGATGCGGCGACCATCGAGTCGTGGCTCGCCTGCCGGGGTGGTGCCGCTCATGGGATCGCTCCTTGTCGGGGAGGTGGGAGCTGCCCGATCGCGGCCTGGCCCAAACAGGCCGCACCGGCGCGATCCTGGTCGTACCGTCTGCGCATGTCCTCCCCCCGCACCGTCCTCACCACCGGAGCCAACTCGGGCATCGGCCTCGCCACCGCCATCGAGGTGGCCCGACGTGGCTTCCACTCGATCGGGTCCGTGCGCTCACCGGCCAAGGCGAAGGTGGTCAGGGCGGCCGCAGCCGAGGCCGGCGTCCACATCGACACCGTCCAGCTCGACGTGACCGACGCGGCCCGGTGCGAGCAGGTCGTCGGCCCGCTCGACCTGTACGGGCTCGTCAACAACGCGGGATACGCCCTGACGGGTGCCATCGAGGACATCGCCGACGAGGAGGCCCGCCACCTGCTCGACACCATGGTGCTCGCCCCGATGCGCCTCGCCCGCCTGGCGCTCCCGTCGATGCGCGCCCACGGCGGAGGTCGCATCGTGAACGTGTCGTCGATCGCCGGCCTGGTGAGCACCCCGCTCGGCGGTTGGTACACCGCCGCCAAGCACGCCCTCGAGGCGCTGTCCGACTCCCTGCGCGTCGAGACCGCCAAGGACGGCGTCAAGGTCGTGCTCGTCGAGCCGGGGGGCTTCGACACGGGGATCTGGGAGGAGTTCCAGCGCGACATCGACCGCCACGCCGATCGCGGCTCGCGCTACACCGGCGCCTACAGCCGGTTCCTGCAGGCCCAACGGCTGGCCGGCCCGATCATGGGCAGCCCGTCGCAGTGCGCGTCGGTCATCGCCGGCGCCATCGAGTCGGGGTCGCCCCGCAGCCGCTACCTCGTCGGGCTCGACGCCCAGGCCATCAACCTCACGAGCCGGCTCACCCCGTCGTTCGTCCAGGACCGCTTCCTGCGCCTCGTGCTCGACCTCTGAACTGCCGCCCCGGCGTCGACGATGTCGAAGCCCAGCTCGGGTGCGCCGTCGACCGCTGACCCTCGCGCGGGCCGCGGCTCAGTGGTCGCGTTCGGCGCTGCCGCCGGACACGACCTTCACCTTGCTCCACGTCGCCTTGGCGCCGGTGTGCCCGATCTGGAAGAGCCGCACGTTGGCACCGAGCGCCACGACGACCGCCAGCCCGGCCACCGCGAGGCGCAGGGTCTTCTCGCGACCGTCCGTCGTGCTGACGCTGCGCTCCGTGGTGGCGACATCGGCCCCCGCGGCGGCAGACGCGGTCGCGCGGGCCGCACGGTGGTCGAGCCACAGCATCGCCACGATGGCCAGGAACAGGACCAGCACCAGGGGACGGATCGACTCGGCGATCTGGATGTGCTGGTTGAGCGCCGCGGAGTCGGGAACGCTGTCCTGCAGACCCTGGCCGCTGCTGATCGCGAACTGCGTCGAGATGCCCGCGACCACGGTCAACCCGGCGATGAGCAGCCCGTAGCGCGCCCGAACCGTCGGCGACACGGCCATGGCCACGGCGCCGATGCCGCACAGGGGGACGAGGATGATCGGCAGGTGCACGAAGAACGGGTGGGCGGGCAGCCCGAAGAGCGTGGTGATGTGGAACACGTGGGGCGGTCCTCGGAAACGGGGGCGGGGGCGCGGGCAGCGTGGCGCGGCGGCACACCCTAGGGAGTGCTGCGGAAGGCGGCGCGCAAGCGGAGGTGAGCGCCAGGTGAGCGCAGGCAAAGGGCCAGGTGAGCAGCCGTTCGCCGGCCGCCTCGGGGCCCGACGCCGCACCCTTACCTGGCGCTAACGCCCCGTTGCGGGCCCCTTTCCGGCCTCATCCGTACCGTGCCACCCATGGAGCCCACCACCAGGTCCCCGCACGCCGACCGAGCCACCGCCCACCGCAGCCACGGCAACCGCTTCGTCCGCCGTGCCACCGCCTGGGCGACCGTCGGCGCCCTGAGCGTGACCGGCGCGTTCACCGCCCTGGCGGGGTGGTCCTCGCACGTGGCCGCGCACGCCAGCACCCCCACCTCCCCCACGCCTGCCACCTCGGCCCCCTCCCAGGGCTCGTCGGGCACGCAGAGCACGACGCCCGACACCAGCGGCCAGGGGCTCGGGGCGCCCGACACCACGCCCCAGTTCACCCAGCAGCCCCCGGTGGCGGCGAGCGGCGGGTCATGAGCACCACGATCGCCGCCCCCACGAGCACCGCCAGCTGCTGGCGGGAGCTCGGCACCACCGCCCGCGTGGTCGTCGACGAACCGACCGACCTGGCGGCGGCCACCTACGCCGTGGGCCGCGTCCTCGACGACGTCGACCGCACCTGCAGCCGCTTCCGCGCGGACTCGGAGCTGCGGTCGCTCAGCCGTTCGGGTGGCCTGCCCGTCGCCATCTCCCCGCTGCTGTTCACGGCGCTCGACGCCGCCCTGCGTGCCGCGCGCCTCACCGGAGGCGCGGTCGACCCCACCGGGGGTGCCGCGATCCGGGCGCTCGGCTACGACCGCGACTTCGGCGAGGTGGCCGGCCGGCTCGACCTCGCCGCGTCCACCATCTCCTTCCCCGGCTGGCAGCTCGTGCACCTCGACCGGGCGGCCGGCACCGTGCGGCTTCCCGGCGGCATCGACCTCGATCTCGGCGCCACGGCCAAGGGCCTCGCGGCCGACCTCGCCGCCGCAGCTGCCACCGCCGCCATCGAGGGGCGGGGCGTGCTCGTGTCCCTCGGAGGCGACATCGCCGTCGCCGGCACCGCGCCCGACGGTGGCTGGCCGGTCCTCGTCACCGACGACCACCGGACCGACCTCGCCGCCGACGGCCCCCGCATCGCCATCCGCGACGGCGGCCTCGCCACCTCCAGCGTCACCGTCCGGATGTGGCAGACCGGCCGGGGCCCGGCCCACCACCTGCTCGATCCGGCAACCGGCGCCCCAGTCGAGTCGCCCTGGCGCACCGTGAGCGTGGCGGCGGCGTCCTGCCTCGACGCCAACATCGCCAGCACTGCCGCGATCCTGCTCGGCGCCGACGCGCCCGGCTGGCTCGAGGCCCGGGGGCTCCCCGCCCGGCTCGTCGCCGCCGACGGCAGCGAACACCTCACGGGCGCCTGGCCCCGCGAGGCGGATCGGGACGCCCGGTGACGACCGCC
>JADGOP010000352.1 GCA_017882935.1 Actinomycetota bacterium | reverse complement strand
GGCCGCCACCTGCTCGGCCGACACCTGGTGCGCCGTGGGTGAGCCGACCAGCGACTGCACCGTGGGGAAGTAGGCGTAGTACCCGTTGATGAGGCAGGCGGCCATCAGCGTGGTGAGGAGCACCGACACCGGGCCCAGCGCACGCTGCCGGGCGCGCGCCGACGGCCAGCCGGCGATGGCGACGAGGACCGAGAACACCACGGCCGCCACCCAGCTGTAGGCCACCAGCGGGAGCGCCGGCACGATGAGCTGGTTCGCCGTGACGTAGGCCCAGAGGCCCGCCGTGAGGCCGATGGCGAGCACGCCGAGACCGAGCACGGCCACGCGCCAGCGCAGGGTCCGCCAGCCCACGGCCAGCGCCAGGACCGCGAGGGCGACCACCACCACGGTGGTCGGGAACCACCCGGAGATCAGCGAGATGCCCACCTGGCGACGCTATGGGCCTGGGAGTTCGCTGAAAGGCTGCGAAGGGCAAGATGAGGGTCAAACCTGGCTGCCGATCGCGTGACGGCCGGCAGCCGATTCCGGTCAGCTCGTGGCGCCGGGCTCCCAGCAGGGCGGCGCCAGGTCGAAGTGGGCGAACTCGAAGGCCGGCGACACCGTGCACCCCACCAGCACGGCCTCCTCGGAGACCGGCTCGGCGTCCTGCCACGCTCCCGGCGGCACGATCACCTGTGGCTCCTCGCCCGCAACCACGTCGGGGCCGAGCACGTGGTCGGTGCGGGCCACGCCGTCGGGCGAGATGCCGACGCGGAGCGCGCCACCGGCGTAGTGGTGCCAGATCTCGGCGGCGTCGACGCGGTGCCAGTGCGACCGCTCGCCGGGCCGCAGCAGGAAGTAGATCGCCGTGCCCGTGCTGCGGGAGCCGGAGCCGTCGGCCACCGGGGCCCGCCACGTCTCCCGGAACCAACCACCCTCGGGGTGGGGCTCGAGCCCGAGCCGGGCGATGAGGTCGTCGGGGTCGAGCGTCACGCGACCAGCGGGTCAGCCGGCGGCGTCGTGCGCCGCGGCGCCGATCGGGGTCGCGGCGCTCACCTCGGCGAGGAAGTCGAGGATGGTCCGGTTGAAGTCGCCGGCGTGCTCGACCATGAAGCCGTGGGCCCCGCCACGGACCACCGCCAGGCGGGCGCCCGGGATGAGCGAGGCGATCTCCTCGGAGTCGCCCTGCGGCGTGAGGATGTCCTGGCTGCCGACGAGCACGAGGGTGGGCACAGCGATGCTGTGCAGCTCGGTGCGGAGCGAGTCGTCGGTGTCGAGGATGGCCTGCACCTGGGACACGAAGGCGTCGGCGGGCAGGTCGAAGGCGATGGGGCCGAGCAGCTGCATGGCGGGCCAGAAGCGGTGCATGGAGCGCACCCCCACCACCCAGCGCAGGTTCTTGCGGGAGAACGACCGCATGCCCTCGTTGGTGGCGTGGTCGGCCCACTCCTGCAGCAGCTCGCGGCGCCACGGGTGGTGGTGGCAGGCGGTGCAGGCGAGGACCAGCGAGCGCACCCGCTCGGGGTGCCGCACCGCCAGGATCTGCGCCAGGATGCCGCCCATCGACACGCCGGCGACGTGGGCCTGCTCGACGCCGGCGTCGTCGAGGACGCGCACCAGGTCGTCGGCCATCTGCTCGAGGTCGTAGGGGCCCGCGGGCTTGTCGCTGCGCCCCACGCCCCGGTTGTCGGGGGCCAGGCAGCGATGGCGGGCCCCGAACGGGAAGCGCTGCAGCAGCCAGCCGTTGTGGTCCTGGCCGAGGCCCTGCACCAGCAGCAGTGGCTCGCCGTCGGAGCGACCGGACTCCTGGTAGAAGATGCGGATCCCGTCGGATCCACGGGTGTGCGGCATGGAACGACGTTAGCGGCCTTGGCCCAGACCGCCGAACCCGTGGACGCGGCTCTTTCGGGACCGCGGCCCGCGGTCAGCCGGCGTCGAGCAGGTCCTGCAGCCCGCGGCGGGCGTGGTCGGCCAAGTCGGCCTCGGCGAGCGCGGGCTTGCCCTTGGGCCTGGGCAGGGGCTCCCCCACCGTCACCCGCCAGCGTCGGCCCAGCTCACGGCCCCGGATCGCCAAGGGGAGCACCGGCACGCCGGCCGAGAGCGCGGGCTCCATCAGGTGGAGCGGTGCCGCGCCGGCGCGGGACCGGCGGAGCAGGTCGCGCTCGGCCGCCAGCGCCACGACCTCACCAGCGCGCAGCAGCCCGGCGACTTCGTCGACCTCGCCGATGACCGCGCCGAAGCGGCGCAGCACGGTGGCGAGCGGTGCCACGTCGGGGCAGCCGACGATGCGGACGGTGCGTCCCGTCGACCGGTGCAGCGCCGCGGCCAGCACCAGCGGCTCGGTGACGCCGAACCGGCGGTTGAACACCAGCAGCGCCGGGCCGTCGGAGCGGAGGCGCTCGCCACCCTCGACCCGCAGGTCCCAGCGCAGCGACGCCACCGGCGCCACGAGCGACACCAGCTCCCGGTCGAGGCCCCACGGATCGATGGTGAACGTGCCCTGCCAGCGGCGGCGGGCCAGGCCCACGACCGACCCGCTCATGCGGCACGCCCCTCGATGACGGGCAGGTAGACGACGCTCGCCCAGTCGAACAGCTCCTTGACGACCTCGGGGGTGGAGCGCATCGCGGGCACCCCGAGCACGCTCTCGGCACGGCCGCCGTCGGCCACGCGCCCACGGGTGAGCAGCTCCTGGATGTGATCGGGCAGCGGCGCGCCGAAGACCTCGGCGGCGACGCGGGCCAGGATCCACCCCGGTCCGACCACCGGCAGGGGGATGCGGCCACCCAGGCGCACGGCCTGCGACGCCGTCACCGCACCCGGGGCCACCACGTTGACCGGCCCGTCGGGGCCACGGTCGATGGCGGCCACGATGGCCGACGCCGCGTCCTCCTGGTGCAGCAGGGCGAACGGGAGATCGGAGAGGCCGCTGACCGGCACCACCGGGAGCCGGAGGTAGCGACCGAGCGGGCTCGGGAAGTGCGGGCCGACGAGCGGCGCGAACCGCAGCGAGGTGACAGGCACGGACGCACCAGCGCCAGCGCTGGCCGCGAGCGCCTCGACGTGCAGCAGCGACGCCCCGAACGCGCTGGTGGGCTGCGGCGGCACGAGCTCGTCGGGACGCGTGGCGGCACCGCGTCGCCGGCCGTAGACCTCGATCCCCGAGCGCACCACCACGCGCTCCAGCGAGGGGCACTCCGAGGCGGCGCCGAGCACGGCCAGCGAGTTGGCCGACGTCGCCGAGCGGGCGGTGCCCGGGCCCAGCCTGGCGTGCGGCTCGAACACGCCGAGGTGCACCACCACCGTGGGGTCGGCATCGCGGACCACGCCCGCGATGCGGCGACGGTCACGGGGGTCGATGCGGTGGAACTCGGCGCGGGTGAGGCGGCGGCGGGGTGGGTCGATGTCGATGCCGACCAGGGATTCCACGTCGGCGCGGGCCTCGAGCAGCTGGGTCAC
>JADGOP010000351.1 GCA_017882935.1 Actinomycetota bacterium | reverse complement strand
GTGTCGCGCCCCCCGGGCACCAGGGCGGCGGTGGCCCGTGGCTGAGCCGACGCTGCTGGCGAGCGGCGACCCCAGGCTCGAGCCCAGCGCCGACCTCGCAGTCGCGCGCCTCGCCATCGACACCGCGCTCGACCCCGATGCCGACCACCACGTCCACATGCTCGGGTTCCTCGCCACCCACCCCGACGCCCTGCTGCGCAGCTGCACCGACGGACACCTCACCGGCTCGGCGCTGGTCGTCTCCTACGACGCCACGCGGGTGCTGCTGCTGTTCCACCGCAAGATCGGCCGCTGGCTCCAGCCCGGGGGCCACGCCGACGGCGACGCCAACCTCGCCGCGGTCGCGCTGCGCGAGGCCACCGAGGAGACGGGCATCGAGGGGCTGCGCGTCGCCGTGCCGGCCATCGACCTCGACGTGCACGTCATCGACTCGGCCACCGAGGGACGCCACCTCCACTTCGACGTGCGCCACCTGGTGATCGCCCCGCCCGGAGCGCAGCCCGTGGGCAACCACGAGTCCGACGACGTCCGCTGGGTGAGCCCCGACGAGCTCGACGCCTACGACCCCGACGACGGCCTGGTGCGACTGGTGCGCGTCGGCCTCGTCGTGGCCCGCAAGCTCGGGGCCGCACCCACCACCTGACGGGCGGGAGGGCCCCCCGGTCACATGTCGCCGGGCGTGGCGCAGTTCGGGATGGCGTTGCCGTTGGCCAGGGCGTCGATGGCGTCGGTGACCCAGCCGCCGTGGCGCTCGCTGACCAGGGGCTTGGCGTCCTTGTTCACGCGGAGGTTCGCGGCGTAGGCCCGACGGTCGCCCAGGTAGATGTGCCAGTCGGCGAGCCACTCGGAGACCATCTTCTGGTTCGAGGCGCCGGTGGGGTGGAGCTGGTCGAGCCTGGCCACCATCTTGTCGAGGGTGTCGGTGCCCGCATCGAGGGCGTCGGCGCGCTTGGTGGCGGAGCGGGCGCTCTGGGCGGGCGGCAGGGCGTTGATGGTGGCGACGGCGGGCGCACAGGCGGCTCCGGCAGCGTGCACCCAGGCCACGTCGTGCACGGTGTCGGGGTTCGACCAGGAGAACTTGCCGGTGAAGATGGCGGCCCAGAAGAGCGCCATGGCGATGAAGGCGCCGGCGCCCAGCCCCAACCACAGCCGGTGGTGCCGCGAGGAGCTGTCGGGCCCGTCGCCAGAGGGCGGGACGAGCTCCGGCTCCATGGTGCGCATGCCTCCAGCCTGCCACCCGCGCCCCCCGCGCAGCCATCCGGGGTGGTCGTGGCCGAACGGGCTGGACCGCACCCGCCCGCCGCGGCGAGCATGACGCCCGTGACCGACGCCGCCGACCTGCTCGACGACCTCGCGGCCCGCGGGCTGCTCCAGGACTCGACCGACCGCGACGCGCTCGCGGCTCGCCTGTCCCAGGCGCCCATCACGCTGTACTGCGGCTTCGACCCCACGGCCGACAGCCTCCACGTCGGCAACCTGCTCGGGCTGCTCGCCCTGCGCCGCTTCCAGGACGCAGGGCACCACCCGCTCGCGCTGGTGGGCGGCGCCACCGGCATGGTCGGCGACCCGTCTGGCCGCTCCGACGAGCGCAACCTGCTCGATGCCGACACCCTGGCCGCCAACGTGGCGGCCATCACCGCGCAGATCGGCCGGGTGCTCGGACCGGAGGGCGGCTGGGAGCTGGTCGACAACGCCGCCTGGACCGCAGGCGTGGGCCTGCTCGAGTTCCTGCGCGACGTGGGCAAGCACGTCACCGTCAACCACATGGTGGCGAAGGAGTCGGTGAAGGCCCGGATGCAGGGCGAGCACGGCATCTCGTACACCGAGTTCAGCTACATGCTCCTGCAGGCCAACGACTACTGGTGGCTGCACGCCGACCGGGGCTGCGAGCTGCAGGTGGGCGGCTCCGACCAGTGGGGCAACATCACCGCCGGCATCGACCTGGTGCGGCGGCGCAGCGCGGCCGTGGTGCACGGCCTCACCTGGCCCCTGCTGCTGCGGTCCGACGGCACCAAGTTCGGCAAGTCGGCAGCGGGGGAGAGCATCTGGCTCGCTCCCGAGCGCACCTCGCCCTACCGCTTCTTCCAGTACTGGATGCAGGCCGACGACGCCGACGTCGAGCGGCTGCTGCTCCAGCTCACCCTGGTGCCCGTCGCCGAGGTGCACGCGCTCGCCGCACAGCACGCCGAGGCGCCGGGCAAGCGGCTGGCGCAGCGGCGCCTCGCGGCCGAGGTCACGGCCCTGGTGCACGGCGACGCCGCCGCGGCCGACGCCGAGGTGGCCTCCGGTGTGCTCTTCGGCGCGCCGCTCGAGGCCGTGTCCGAAGGGGTGCTGGCCGGCCTGGCCGGCGAGGTTCCCACCGTCGACGTGCCACGTGCCGTCCTCGTCGCCGGCGTCGACGTGGTCGACCTGCTGGTCACGGCCGGCCTGGCGGCGTCGAAGGGCGAGGCCCGGCGGGCGGTCGGGCAGGGCGGCGCCTACGTGAACAACCAGCGCCACGGCGGTGACGCCCCGGTGGGGCTCGGCGAGCTGCTTTTCGACCGGTACCTGCTGGTCCGCCGGGGGCGGCGTGACTACGCCCTGGTGCGCGTGGCGGCCTGACGGGTCCCGGGGGCGCGGGACCCCGCAGCGTGCCGCACGTCACGCAGCGGGGATTTGGTGCGCGTCACCGCAGGTCGCTAGGTTCTGCCCTCGCTCACCTCGGAAGGTGCGAAGCGCCGGGCCTGGCGAATTGACAGGCCCGAGCAGCGCCTCTAAGGTGACAACCCGCTCGTAGCGGCCAGACGAACCGGCCAGCAGCGAGCGGCGCCGGCACCAACGCCTCCTCGGAGGTGCGTGCCAGAGCGGACGCTCCTTGAAAACGGAAGAGACGACAAAGCTAGTGCGGGCGACTGCACCGGAGCCTTCGGGCGACGTTGCAGCCGTTATGTAATAACGCAATACGCACACGGACAACACAAGTCTGCCAAGACTTGGTTCTTGTGCCAGTCGGAACGGGGCTGCCAGCCCCAATCCGGCTCTCTGCAAACCGATCGAAGATCGGCCACCTCGGTGGCCGCTCGAGATCTCAACGGAGAGTTTGATCCTGGCTCAGGACGAACGCTGGCGGCGTGCCTAACACATGCAAGTCGAACGAGGTCCAAGTCGTGGCAACACGACGGAAGACCTAGTGGCGAACGGGTGAGTAACACGTGAGGAACCTACCCCGGAGACCGGGATAACTCTCCGAAAGGAGAGCTAATACCGGATGTCCCCATCGGGTCGCATGACCAGATGAGGAAATGGATTCCGCTCCGGGCGGGCCTCGCGGCCCATCAGCTTGTTGGCGAGGTAACGGCTCACCAAGGCATCGACGGGTAGCTGGTCTGAGAGGACGATCAGCCACACTGGGACTGAGACACGGCCCAGACTCCTACGGGAGGCAGCAGTGGGGAATCTTGCGCAATGG
>JADGOP010000350.1 GCA_017882935.1 Actinomycetota bacterium | reverse complement strand
GGCTACAGCCTCAAACGCCTCCCCAACGGCCAACTCCAATTCACCAGACCCGACGGCACCCCCATCACCGTCCCCAAAGGCAAAGCACCACCCACCCACCGCTGGAACGACGCCGCCTGAACGCCCCCGACCACGCGGCAGGAGGTCGGCAAGCATGGAGCCCATGAGCCCGTTCCCCGACGCCTGGGTCGGCGAGCTGCACGACGTGCTGTCCGGCCCCGTCGAGCGCGGCGACCTGCCCGGGCTCATCGCCCTGGTGACGCACGGTGGCGCGACCCACGTGGAGGTCATCGGGACCCGGGCGTTCGGCGACCCCGATCCCCTGCCCCGCGACGCCATCTTCCGCATCGCCTCGCTGTCGAAGCCCATCTCCGCCGTGGCGGCCATGACCCTGGTCGACGACGGCACCCTGGCGCTCGACGACCCGGTCGACGCCCTGTTGCCCGAGCTGGCGGCGCGGCGCGTGCTGCTCCGCATCGACGCCGACCTCGACGACACGGTGCCAGCGGCGCGCCCGATCACCGTCGAGGACCTGCTCACCTACCGCCTCGGCTTCGGCAGCGTCATGGCACCACCGGGCACCTACCCCATCCAGGTCGCCGAGGAGCAGCTGCAGCTGCGCACCCTCGGGCCGCCCTGGCCCCCGCCACCGCTCACCCCCGACGAGTGGATCGCGCGCCTCGGCACCCTGCCGCTCTTGCACCAGCCCGGCGAGACGTGGCTCTACAACACCGGGGGCCAGGTCCTCGGCGTGCTGCTCGAACGGGCGACGGGGGTACCCCTCGAGGCGCTGCTGCGCGAGCGGCTCTTCGATCCCCTCGGCATGACCGACACGGCGTTCAGCTTCACGCCGGCGCAGCGCCACCGCATGACCACCGCCTACGTCCCCGACCCCGACACGGGCGCACCCGTCCTGCACGACGGCATCGACGACAGCTGGTGGGGCCGCCGGCCCACCCTGCCCAACGCGGCCGCCGGTCTGGTGTCCACCATCGACGACCTGTGGGCCTTCGCGCAGCTGTTCCTCGACGGTGGCATCCACCGGGGGCAGCGCATCATCTCCGAGGCGTCGCTGGCCCTGATGACCACCGACCACCTCACGCCCACGCAGCGCGAGGCCGGCAGCGCCATCCTGGGACCGCACGACAGCTGGGGCCTCGGCCTGGCCGTGCCGGCGTCGGGCGGTGACCGGGCCCACCTCCCCGGCGGGTTCGGGTGGAACGGCGGCAGCGGCACGTCGTGGCGTTGCGACCCTGAGCGCGACCTCACCGGCATCCTGCTCACCCAGCGGGGCATGCCCTCGCCCGAACCACCCCCGCTGTTCGACGACTTCTGGCAGGCGGCCTACGAAGTTCTCGACGTCTGATCCAGCCAGCCCCGGATCAGGCTGCGCAGCCGGTCGATGCCCACGCCCTTGGCGGCGCTGACCCACACCACCTCGTTGCCGGCCACCCCGCAGCCCTCGGCCAGCTCCCGCTTCCGCTTGTCGCGCACCGACGCCTTCACCTTGTCGTGCTTGCTCGCGACCACCACGAAGGGCAGCTCGTTGGCACGGAGCCAGTCGAGCATCTGCACGTCGAGCTTCGTCGGCCCGATCTCGCCGTCGACGAGCACCAGCGCCATGCGCAGCTCGCGACGCTCGAGCAGGTAGCGGTCCATCATCTGCTGCCACCCCGCCCGCACCCGGCCCGGGACCGCGGCGAACCCGTACCCGGGGCAGTCGACCGCGGTGGTCCCGTTGCCCAGCTCGAAGCAGTTGAGCAGCTGGGTGCGGCCGGGCGACTTCGACACGTGCGCCAGCGCCTTGCGGTTCGCCAGCGCGTTGAGGAGCGACGACTTGCCCACGTTCGAGCGACCGAGGAAGGCCACCTCCGCCCTGGTCGGCGGCAGCCGATCGACGTCGTCCGCCGACATCACGAACTGGAACTGCAGCGGCCCGGCCATCCGCAGACCTTCCCACGACGGCCGCGTCGTGGCCACATCATCCACGGCGCGGGCCTCGCAGGCGGCACGTAGCGTCGTGCCGTGCCCACCGTCGAACTCCCGGATCTCGACCTCTGCTACGAGCGCAGCGGGAGCGGCCGGCGCCTGCTGTTCCTCAACGGCTCCGGCGCCACCCTCGAGAGCAGCGCGCTGCTCATCAAGGTCTTCACCGACCGCTTCGACGTCGCCGCGCACGACCAGCGGGGGATGGGCCGCACCTCGATCCCGCCCGGTCCGTACACCATGGCCCGGTACGCGGCCGACGCCGTCGGGCTGCTCGACCACCTGGGGTGGGACACCTGCCGCGTCGTGGGCGTGAGCTTCGGGGGCATGGTGGCCCAGGAGCTCGCCTGCACCCACCCGGAGCGCGTCGAGCGGCTGGGGCTGGCCTGCACCTCGCCCGGCGGCGCGGGCGGCTCCTCGTACCCGCTGCACGAGCTCGCCGGCCTCGCCCCGGAGGCACGGGCTGCGGTCGGTGCCACGCTGCTCGACACCCGCTTCACCCCCGAGTGGCTCGCCGACCACCCCGGCGACGCCCGCCTCGTCACGCTCATGGCCGGCCGCGGCGGCACCCGGAGCCCCGAGCAGGAGCGCGGCGCGGCCGAGCAGCTCGAGGCGCGCCGCCGCCACGACGTGACCGACCGCCTCGGTGGCATCTCCTGCCCCACCCTGGTGGCGTGCGGTCGCTACGACGGCATCGCGCCACAGTCCAACAGCGAGGCCATCGCGGCGCGGATCCCTCACGCCGAGCTGCGCACCTACGAGGGCGGCCACGCCTTCTTCGTGCAGGACCCCGCGGCGCTCCCCGAGATCCTCGACTTCCTCGACGTGGTCAGCTGACCGTCGCCAGCAGCTCGCCGTGCAGCACGGCGAACCAGCCGTCGGGCTCCCGGCCCCACTCGCGCCACGCGGCCGCGAGCCACGCGAGCTCGTCGGGGGTGCTGAAGCCGCGGGCCACGGCGTCGTCGCCGTAGCGGGTGCCCACCGTCCGCTCGGCCCACAGGTCGGACCACCACGCCCGCTCGGCCGCGTCGGCGTAGCACCAGGCCGACGCCGTGAGGCGCACGCCGGTGAGGCCGGCAGCGCGCGCCCAGGCCCCGAGGTGGCGCCCGGCATCGGGCTCGGCACCGTTCGAGGCGGCGACCTGGCGGTACAGCGCCAGCCACCGGTCGAGACCCGGGCTCTTGGGGTACCACGCCATGGCCTGGTAGTCGCTGTCACGGACGGCCACGACACCGCCGGGGCGGCAGACCCGGGCCATCTCGCGCAGTGCCGCGACGGGGTCGGCCAGGTGCTGGAGCACCTGGTGGGCGTGGACGACGTCGAAGGAGCCGTCGGCGAACGGCAGGTCGAGCACGTCGCCGGAGCGCAGCTCGACGTTGTCGGCCCCGGCCTCTGCTGCGGTGCGACGGGCCTCGTCGAGCACCTCGCCCGCCCGGTCGAGGCCCACGACGTGCCCGGGCGCGACCCGACCGGCCAG
>JADGOP010000349.1 GCA_017882935.1 Actinomycetota bacterium | reverse complement strand
AGATCACCGAGCGCGAGGTTCACGTCGACGAGGTGCAGGCCCCACGTGGCGTCGGGCTCGGGCTTCAGCGGTTGCGCGGTGCCAACGGGCTTGACCATCAGCACCGTGGCGCCGCCCTGGCTCACGCACTGGGCCCGGTAGAGGCCGTCGAGCTCCACCCACGGGGTGGTGGCGGTGGGCGCCTTGTTGCCGAACTGGGCCTTGGCGAGCGTGCCGAGCACCCCGGGCAGGGGCGCAGTGGCGAAGTAGCTGTGCAGCGCGGCCTCACCCCCGCCGAGCGCGGCCGGGTTGGTGCAGAGGATCTGCGGGTTCGCCACCTTCCGGCCGCCGAAGACGTTGGTGAAGCGGCCCGTCGCACGTCCGAAGAGGGCGCCTGCGGGCGGGGTCTCGTCGAAGGTCGAGTAGGCGATGACGCAGTGCAGCTGCCCGGCCGCACGGCACGCCGGCACGTTCACGAAGACGCCACCGACGTCCTTGCCCGTCGGCACGACCACGTTGCCGCCGAGCAGGAGCGCCGACACGAGGCGCCTGCGCAGCGCCGGGTTCGAGTCGATCTTGTCGTGGATGAGCTGGGTCAGCATCCCGGCGCCCTGCGAGTGCCCGATGAGCACCACGCCGCGCCCGTGGTTGTCGTGGGCCAGGTAGTCGTCCCACGCCGAGGCCACCCCGGCGTAGGCCTTCTCGGCGGCGGCCGCCTGGACGCCGGAGGCACCCGTGATGGCGCTGAGGGTGAGCTGCGGGTAGACGGGCGCGAACACCCGGCACACCGACGAGAAGCGCGCCGCCTGCTGCACCGTGACGCCGTGCACCTGGGCATCGACGGTCAGGTCGGCGTTCGGCGTCTTCTGCTCCGACACCGTCGGGTACACGTAGAAGCAGTCGATCGGTGGAGTCGGCGTCGGGGCCTGGCCCACCGGCAGCGTCGTCGAGGCGGAGCCGTCGCCGTGCAGGACCGTGGTCTTCATGTCGCCCGTGCACGGGTCGTTCGCCATGCCGGGGCGGCACACCCACACCGTCGTGCGCTTCGTTGCGACGACGGTGGTGGCGCCGGCGGCCACGGGAGTGGTGCTCGACGTCACCGAGTTGGTCGACGGGGGTGCCGCCGACTTCGACGTGCTGGAGCACGCCGACACCAGCACGACGGACACCAGGGTCAGGGCGCCGAGCGCGCGGCGGATCCGGGGAGACATGCGCGCACCCTAGGTCCGCGTCACCCCAGCGTGTCTCTCAGGGCACGACGACGCACCGGCCGAGCACCTGGCCCGCGCGGATGGCCGCGTACGCGTCCTCGGCACGCTCGAGCGGGTAGGTGGTGGTGTGGGCGAGCACGTCACCGCGCCCGGCGAGGTGCATCACCTCGTGCAGCTCGGGCAACGTGCCCCAGTAGGTGGGGCACACGTTGATGCCGAACGGCAGGCCGAGCAGCGAGACCGGGATCGACCCGCCCGCCAGCCCGACGATCCCGATGTGGCCCTCGACCGACACCGTCTGCGCCGCCAGGGCGAGGGTGGCGTCACTGCCGACCATGTCGAAGATGGCGTCGGCACCACGTCCCTGCGTCAGCTCACGGATGGCGAGGGGGGCGCCGTCACCGGCCGGCACCGCGTGGTCGGCACCGCACGCAGTGGCCAGCTCGAGGGCCTCCTGACGCGTGTCGACGGCGATGACCTGGCAGTCGGTGGTGGCCCGCAGCACCTGGATGCCGAGGTGGCCGAGGCCGCCGATGCCGATCACCACCGCGGTGCTCCCGGGGACCAGCAGGTGCCGGGCCCGGTTGACCGCGTGGTACGGCGTGAGCGCGCCGTCGGTGAGCGGTGCCGCCTGGGCCGGGCCGAGCGCGTCGGGCAGGGGCACGAGGTGGCGGCGGCCGGGCACGACCATCAGCTCCGCCATGCCACCGTCGGCGCCCAGGCCCCCGACCGGGGTTCCCAGCGACGCGTTGCGGCAGTAGTTCTCGTGCCCCTCGGAGCAGGCGTGGCAGTGGCCGCAGCCCCACGGTCCGTACACCGCGACCGGCTGGCCGATCTCGAGGCCGGTCACACCCGAACCGAGCTGGTGGACCCAGCCCGCGTTCTCGTGACCGAGGGTGACCGGCAGCGTCCACGGCATCAGCCCGGGGGGGAACTCGTACAGCAGGTGCAGGTCGGAGTGGCACACGCCGGCCCCACCGATGCTGATGACCACCTCGCCGGGACCCGGCACCGGCGCGGGCACGTCGTGCAGCTCGGGATCGTGGTTCCAGTCGACCATTCGCAGCGCTCGCATGGCACGCTCCAATCAGGGTGTGGGATCCACCATGGCGGTTCGGGCCGGCGGGCACCAGGGACCTTCGCCCCGATCCGCCTAGAAGCCGGTGGGCTCGGTCTCGAGCTCGGGCTCCCGCGGACGCTCCTCGTGGTGCAGGGGGCGCAGCGCCTGCGAGCGGTCGATCCAGATGAGGGCGTCGTAGCGACCGCCCATCACCGTGGGCACGTAGTTCCCCGCCTCCCGCGCCGGTTGGTAGACGACACCGATCGCCCGGTGGCCGAGCGGCGTGCCGAGCCACGGGCCCGAGCGGTCGTCACCGAAGACCAGCACCGCGTCGGCGCCGAGCGCGTCGTGCAGCAGGTCCTCGTGGCTGCCGGGACGGGCGTCGGGCACCGGGAGCACCAGCTCCGGGGCACCCCAGGCAGCGCCGGCGATCACCGAGCCGCCGTGGGACGCGAACCCCACGAGCGCAACCCCCTCGTCGGCGTGGCGCTCGCGGAGCAGCTGGCCCACGTTGACGAGCCCGTCACGGGCCATGTCGGTGGCACGGGCGTCGCCGACGTGCGTGTTGTGCTCCCACACCAGCCCCTTCGACGCGGGACCGAGGTGATGGGCGAGCCGGTCGACGGTGTCGACCATGTGGTGGTCGCGGATGTTCCACGACTGGCGGTCGCCGCGCACCATGATCCGGTAGTAGTGCTCGGCGTCGGCCGCGACCTCGGCGTTCTGCAGCGCGTCGAAGGTCTCCTCGTCGACCGTGGTGCGCCGCAGGGCCTGCCTTCGGACCTCGACGAGCAGGGCCACGACATCGCCCTCGCAGGACTCCGGCACCAGCCGGGTGCTCCAGGCGTAGTCGTGTGGGTCCTCGCCGAACGGCGCGAAGCACCGCCACGCCTGCAGTGCCGCCGGGACCGCATCGGGTGCGTTGGCCTCGAGCCAGGCGATGATCTCCCGCAGCGAGTCCCACAGCGAGTACACGTCGAGGCCGTAGAACCCGACCCGCTCCGCCGGCGGACGCACCGCGTTCCACTCGTGCAGCCAGCCCAGGAAGCCGGCCACCTCCTCGTTGGCCCACATCCACGTCGGCCAGCGCTCGAAGCGGGCGAGCAGGCCGTACACGTCGAGGTCCTGGTCTCCCAGGCCGCGCACCCACCGGTTGATGCGCCAGCAGTCGGGCCAGTCACCCTCGACCCCGATCCAGGTGAAGCCGCGCTCCTCGATGA
>JADGOP010000348.1 GCA_017882935.1 Actinomycetota bacterium | reverse complement strand
CCGAGCGAGATCAGGTTGCTCCACAGGATGTTCATCCCGAAGCCACCCGTGAGCGCGGCGATGATGGGGGTGCGCAGCAGCAGGGCCACGTTGTTGACGACCCAGAACATGGCGAACCGGTGCCAGCCGCGGCGGGCGCTGGTGCTGCCACGGAACGCCCACCACTCGACGAGCGCGAAGTTCCACACCGTCGAGAACTGGGTGGCGATGACGGGCCCGAGCCAGGTGGGCAGGTTGCCCCGGTGGACGATGACGGCGAGGGCGAGCTCGTTCACGACGAGGCCGGAGGCCCCCACCATCCCGAACTTCATCAGGCGGGCCGTGCGGGCCCACGCGGGGCTCCCGTCGACCCGTGCCCGGATCCCGTCCTGCACCCGACCCACGACCGCGGCTCGCCGAGGCAGGCCGTCCGCGGTCTGAGCCCCGGAGACGATCTCGGCCATGGGGTCACTCGCCTTGTGATGCTGCGGCCATCGACTCGCCGACGTCCGCGGCGGGTGCCGCGTCGGTCAGGTCGATGACCTTCGACTCCGACAGCCCGTTGAGCGCCGCGATCTTCTCGGGGATGCGCGTGGCCCAGTCGAGCGTGGTGCTGCGCAGCAGCGTCGAGGGACGGCCCTCGAGCGCCGCGGCCATGATGGCCCGCTCCATGGCCCGAAGGTCCTGCCCGGTGGAGGCCAGGAGGAACTCTTCGAGCACGTGGTAGGGCGGGAAGCCGTAGGCGTCCTCGCAGTTGCGCAGCAGGATGTCGAGGGCGTCGTCCTCGGGCAGGAGCTCGTCGCCCTCGCCGCCGCGCTGGATCACGAACATGGCCGTCACGGAGCCACCGGGGGCGACCTCGACGCCGGGCACCAGGCGCTGGACCGGGTACTTGGGCGGCGGGATCACGAGCTGCACCAGGGTGTTGGTGGTGGCAACCGGGATCCCCGTGCGGGTGAGCAGGAAGGCGAACTTGCGGCCCGAGCGGGAGTGCACCCGGCTCTGCAGCGGCAGGAAGAAGCGCTCACGCCGGCCGAGGCGGGCCCGCTTCACCGCGTGCAGCGTGTGCTGCGAGATGGTGAGGGGCTTCGGGTAGGGGAGCACCTCGCCGTTCGGCGACAGGATCGTGAGGTCGTCGGCGATGAACGCCAGCGGGTGCGCGTCGAGCAGCTTCAGCATGGTGGTGGTCTTGCCGGTGTCGGTGCGGGCCGTGATCAGGTAGGCCCGGCCGTCGTCGACCACGCACGCCCCGTGGGTGAGGGCGTAGCCCCGCTCCACGAACGTCCACCGCAGGATGGGCTCGACCAGGTTGGTGTAGAGCACGTGCGGCGAGCGGGCGATCATGGGGGTCGCCGTGACCTCCATGCGCCCGTCGGTGAGGCAGAGGTCGGCGGCGAAGCCACGGTTGGAGCCGAGCTCCGCGTAGCGCAGGTGCCGCGGGCCCCGGCTGCTGATCGACGAGTCGGCCGCCCGCTGGGGGAGCGGCGCGATGCGCACCGAGATGTCGGCCGGCTGGGCGAGCGACGGCACCCGGAACCACTCGAGCTCGGGGAGCAGGCCCTCGGACTCGACGGTGATGATGCCGTGGATGTCGTAGCTGTGGAGCCGGGTGCGGGCCGCCTTGCCGGAGCTGGCGCGGAGCTTGGCGACGTGGCGCAGGTAGCTCATGCCGACGGCCGGGGACGCCTTGCTCTCGCCACCGTGGCGCACGTCGAACTGGAAGCCCACCTCGGCCACCCGCAGCCCGGGCGTGCGCACGAGGATCTCGAGCAGCACCTTGTAGCCGTCGGGGTGGAGCTGGTCGGGGTCGATCGCCGCACGCCGCAGCAGGAAGAAGCCGCTCATGGGGTCGGTGACGCCCTTCAGCGACTCGGAGAACGCTGCCACGGCCAGGCGGCCGGCAGCGCGGGACACCGCGCTGCGCATCGGCCCCGCCAGGCCCCCCGCTTCGCCGCCATCGCAGTAGCGGCTCGCGATCACGATGTCGCGCTTGTCGCGCACCGCACGCTCGATGAGCTCGCGGATGACCTCCGGCGGGTGCTGGAGGTCGCCGTCGAGCACGCACACCCAGGACCCACGGGCCCGCCGGATGCCGGCCATGACCGCACCGCCGAGGCCCCCGTCACGCTCCCCGGTGGGTCGGTGGATGAGCCGCACGTCGAACGAGGGCTCGGCCAGCTGCCGGCGGGCCGCGAGGATCGTGGCCTCGGTGCCGTCGTCGCTGTCGTCGGCGAAGATCACCTCCGTCGGCGTTCCCGCCAGTGCCGCCTGGCACCGGGTCAGGAGCGGCACCACGTTCGGTGCTTCGTTCCGCGTGGGCACGACGATCGAGATCGTCGGGTGCACCGTTTCGCGGGTGCTGCGGGTCGTCGTCGGGACCGCGCCCAAGAGAGCCCGCTCCGCCATGTTCGTAATCGCCACCGTAATTCTCCCGAGTGAGGTAACACGCCGTTGTGGAAGCGAGTAGACGTCCCGCTCAGGGTCCGGTCAACCCTGCTGTTTCATGCGGGTACCCCTGTCGTTTTCCTCGGCGCCCCCCTGGCCTGCGCCGTTGCCGGCGCGATCGGCCCACTCGTTCCGTAGCGAAAACCCTGGTCGGCCCAACTGGACGGTCCGAGGGGTGCCGGTGCAGGTCACGGACGTCACATCGACGAGTTCACCGTGAGGTCCGACAGGGGTCACTCGGATGGCCCGCAGGTGGCTGCTACGTTCCGTGACGAGGCGCCCGCGAGGGCGGCAGGTTCAGCGCTCAGTCATCGGGGAAGGCGATGGCGGCCATCTCCAGGAGCTCCACCACGTCGTCGTAGCGACGGGCGCGGGCGTCGTTCCACGACGCCAGGGTGCTCCCGCCGGAGAGCTCGCGCAGGTGCGAGGTGACGCGTGAGGCGTGGGCCAGCGCAGCCCCGGTGGCGGCCTGGCCGGACCGGGTGGCGAACAGCTCGTCGATGGCGTCGTCGAGCGTGAGGCGGCGGCGACGGCTGCGTCCCTGGGCCCAGCCGCGCTCGGCGAGCAGCCGCTGCAGGGCCGCGTAGGTGTCGGGAGGCGCGTAGTCCGGGGCGACTTCGGGCGCGAAGCCGTCGAGGTCGATGGACGAGGTCAGCGGCCTCGGGGCCGATCCGACGTCTGGGTTCACCTCGGCCATTGGCCGGTCCCTCTTCGCGGGCGACAGTTCAGCTGAGGAGCCCCCGGTGGCGGGGAGCCGCGCAGCACCCTCAGTCTGCCACCGCCGGCAGCTGTGAAACGGTCATCACGGGGAATTCACGTTCCGCAGCGTCGAGTTCACCTCCGTTGGTGTGTCGTTCGGTTCAGGGTCCGATCCGGGTCACGTCGAACGCGACCTGGTCGTAGGCGACGGTGTAGGTGCGCCCGGCCTGCACGTCGCCGATCTGGAGCCGACCGACCGGTGCCGTCCCCAGGGTTGCCGTGGTCGTGGTGAGGTCGGGAACCGGGACCCCGTCGAGCCAGACCTGGAGGGTGCTCGAGGTGTCGTTCAC
>JADGOP010000347.1 GCA_017882935.1 Actinomycetota bacterium | reverse complement strand
GCGCCACAACGCCAACTTCTGCCGTGAGCACTTCCTGCGGCTGTGCCGCGACCAGGTGAGCCGGGCCATCGACGACTTCGCCATGATCTCACCCACCGACCGGGTGCTCGTGGCCGTGTCGGGCGGCAAGGACTCGCTCGGCTTGTGGCACCTGTTGCGGGAGCTGGGCTACGACGCCGACGGGCTCTACATCGGGCTCGGCATCGGCGACTACAGCGACACGTCCGGGGCCCACGCCCGCGCCTTCGCCGACGAGCACGGCCTCACGCTCGTCGAGGTCGACGTGCCTGCCGAGTACGGCTTCGACGTGCCGTCCGGATCCCGCGCGGCCCGGCGCGCACCCTGCTCCGCGTGCGGCCTCTCCAAGCGGCACCTGTTCGACAAGGCCGCGGTCGACGGCGGCTACGACGTCGTGGCCACCGGCCACAACCTCGACGACGAGGCCGCGGTGCTGTTCGGGAACACGCTGCGGTGGCAGGCCGAGTACCTCGGCCGGAAGCGGCCGGTGCTCGAGGCCCGGCCGGGCTTCCCGCGCAAGGTCAAGCCGCTGGTCCGCCTGGGGGAGCGCGAGCTCGCCGCCTACTGCGTGCTCCAGGGCATCGACTACATCGTCGATGAGTGTCCGATGGCCGCCGGCAACCGACACCTCGGCTACAAGGAAGCGCTCAACGTGGTCGAAGCCCGTTCGCCCGGCGCGAAGTTCGAGTTCTACACGCGCTTCCTCGCCAACGCGGCCGACCGCTTCCGGCCCGAGGTCGACGCCGACCGCGCCACGCTCGAGCCGTGCACCGGCTGCGGTGCGCCGACCACGGGCGAGGTGTGCGCGTTCTGCCGCCTCGTCGAGCGGGCCACGTCGGCCGAGTCGACGGCGCGGCCGGTCGAGCTGCTCCCCACACGCGTCGGGGGTGCGGCCCGATGACGGCCGAGCTGCGCGCGGGTGAGCGGGTGCTGCTCGTCGACCACAAGAAGCGCCGCTACCTCGTCACCCTCGCTGAGGGCGGCGAGTTCCACTCCCACGCCGGGGTGGTGCCCCACGACGCCATCATCGGCGAGCCCGAGGGGATCTCGCTGCGGGCCACCCGCGGCGGCTCGTACACGGTGATCCGCCCCACCCTCGCCGAGTTCGTGCTGAAGATGCCCCGCGGGGCGCAGGTGATCTACCCCAAGGACCTCGGGCCCATCCTCATGCTCGCCGACATCTACCCCGGGGCCCGCGTGCTCGAGTCGGGAGTGGGGTCCGGTGCGCTGTCGATGGCCATGGTGCGCGCGGGCGCCGACGTGGTCGGCTACGAGCTGCGCGAGGACTTCGCCGCGAGGGCGCGTGGCAACGTCGAGTCGTTCCTCGGCGAAGGTGCCACGGCGCGCTACCGCGTCGAGCTGCGCGACTGCTACGAGGGCATCGACGAGACCGACCTCGACCGCATCGTGCTCGACCTGCCCGAGCCGTGGAACGTCGTGCCCCATGCCGAGAAGGCGCTGCGCGCCGGCGGCATCCTGGTGGCCTACACCCCGTCGATCGTGCAGGCCACGCAGCTGCGCGGGGCGCTCGACGAGCACCAGTTCCAGTTCGCCGAGACGCTCGAGGTGCTGCACCGCACCTGGCACATCGAAGGCGCGGCGGTGCGGCCCGACCACCGCATGGTCGCGCACACCGGCTTCCTCACCCACGCCCGCCGGCTGGGCATCTGACGGGGCGGGTCGAGCCACCGTGAACGCCCTCGACCTCGCCTTCGTGGTGGTGGCGGTCGCCGCCGCCATCGGTGGCTACCGCCTGGGGCTGGTCACGCGTGCGGTCTCGTGGGCGGGTCTGATCGTGGGCCTCGGCGTCGGCGCCCGCCTGCTGCCGGGCATCCTGCGCACCGTCCGCCCGAGCGCCAGCCACATGCAGCTGTTCGCGGTGGCGGTGGCCGTGCTGGTCGCCTGCGGGGTCACCGGTCAGGTCGTCGGGCTGCTGCTCGGCGGACGGGTGTCGGTGCGCGTGCGGTCGCCCCGCGGTCGCCAGGTCGACCAGGTCCTCGGCGGGGTGGCGGGCGTCTGCGGCCTCCTGGTCGCGGCGTGGCTGCTCCTGCCCGGCATGGCCTCGGTCCCGGGCCTCCCCGCGCGCCTCGCCCGCGGCTCTGCGGTCGCCCACGAGCTCAACTCGGTGCTGCCGGCCGCGCCCGACACGTCGCGCGCCATGCGCCGGCTCGTCGGCGACCACTACCCCGAGGTCTTCGACGCGCTGCGCCCCACCCCGAACCTCGGCTCACCCCCGGCCGTCAGCGGGCTGAGCGACGCTGTGGCGCGCCGGATCGTGGCCTCGACGGTCAAGGTCGAGGGTCGGGCCTGCCGGGTGGTGCAGGAGGGGAGCGGCTTCGTGGTGGGGCCCGGGCTCGTCGCCACCAACGCGCACGTCGTGGCCGGCGAGCCCACGAGCTACATCACCGACGGCATCGGGCTGCACCACGAGGCCACGGTGGTGGCCTTCGACCCCGAGCGCGACCTGGCGCTGCTGTCGGTGCCCGACCTGCACGAGGCACCGCTGCACCTCGGCACCACCGCCATCGGGGGCCGCGGCGCGGTCTTCGGCCACCCCGAGGGCGGCCCGCTCACGTTGGCGCCGTTCCGCGTGGGCGACAAGGTGCAGGCGCTCGGCACCGACATCTACGACCGCGCCTCGACCACCCGCCTGGTCCTGGTGCTGGCCAGCGAACTGCGACCCGGCGACAGCGGCGGGGCACTGGTCGACGAGCGCGGCGACGTGGTGGGGGTGGCGTTCGCGGTGTCCCCCGACCGGGCGGGGGTGGCCTATGCGCTGGATCCGTCGGAGCTGCAGGCGGTGCTCAGCGCGCCCCACGACGCGCCGGTGACGACCGGACCGTGCGTGGGCTGACCCGCCAGGGTCAGTCGTTCTCGATGAAGATGCACTCTCCGGGGCACTCCTCGGAGGCCTCGACGACCGCTTCGTCGAGCCCCGCGGGGACGAGGGCCTGGCTGGCCGCACCACCCGGGTCGTTGAGGGCGTTGCCATCGGCCTTCACGTAGGCGAGTCCGTCGTCGAGGAGGGTGAAGACGTCGGGGCAGATCTCTTCGCAGAGTCCGTCCCCGGTGCAGAGATCTTGGTCGATCCAGACCTTCATCGCTTCGGTGCCTCTCCTCGTGGCTGGGCCGGGTCCGCACGCTGGCAATACCCCCCGGGACCGTCCACCGTATTCGGTGGCGGGCGGCAACCTGCAAATCCCATCGGTGTCAGCCGTCACGCGACCTGCGACGACGGCGCGATCAGGGTCCGTTGGATCCCGCGAGGCCCGGTGTAGGGTCGCCGCGGGTCCCGTCCCGCCGACCGAGGAGGTGGTCCCCGTCAGCGAGCACGAAGCGCACGAACAGCTGCAGGCGTCCCTGGCCGAAGCCCAGGAGCTCCGCGAGCACTGCGAGGTCCTCGAAGAGGAGATCCAGCAGCTGCGCCGCCGGTTGCAGGACGCGCCCAAGCGCGTC
>JADGOP010000346.1 GCA_017882935.1 Actinomycetota bacterium | reverse complement strand
CAGCGACGGATGTGGCTGCCCATCGGGCAGGCCAGTCCGTCCGGGTCCTCGGCGTAGCCGAAGTCGTTGAGCCGCTCGGCGCTGAGTGGTGGCGACGGGGTCGGCGAGGTCGGCGAGAGGACGAGCGGCACGCCGTTGCGCCAGCGGCCGCACATCTTGGCGGCAACCAGCTCACGAATTGCGTCATGGCGGGTCATGGGCGGGTCCCAGGTCGCCTCGATCCCGGGTGGGAGGAGCTGGTCGGCGTCGGAGTGTGCGAGGAGCCGCTCGGCCTGGTCGGTGAGGAACTGCTCGAAGTCGTCGACTCGTTGCTCGAGCACTCGGAATGCGTTGAAGCAGCCGTTGAGGCCCAGGACATCGGGTTGGGGAACCTCCCACCGCAGATCCTCGACCGGGGTGGGATGACCGAGCAGCACCGCGCCCGGCTCGACCAGGGGCTGCCGGTCGGGGCGGTCGCTCAGGTCGCGGAGGTCAGCGAACCGGGGCTGGGCGATGCTGTCCTGGTAGCCGAAGTGGACCAGCCCGCCGGGGAAGGCGCGTCCGTCGAGCTGGGCGCGCGCGGAGAACGCGGAGCCTGCTCCAAGGACCCGCGCCGCTATCGCGTCGAGAGCGGCCGGGGTATCGGCATGGATCGAGACGACCAGGTGCACCGCATCGGGGTCGCGCCATTCAGGGTTCCACGTCGACGGGTGGCTGGGCCCGGTGTCGCCGAGCTTGACCGCACGCGACGCCATTCCTTCCGCGAACTCGTGGGGGAAGCTGCCGAGCGAGACCGATGGCGCGCCCAGGGCAGCGAGACCGCTGTGGGTGAGCCCCACGTTGAGGCAGTGGTCGGGCTGGTCGGCCCAGGGCTCGGCCGTGGTGACCTGGGGTGCGCTGGCGATGTCGCCGCTGACCGCCCGGAGCAGCCAGTGGCGCGCCTCCCCCGCATTTGTGACGGTCAGGACCAGGTGTCGCACCAGCGGTTTGCGGTAGCCGCGAAGGATGTTGCCCTGAATGTCGGCAAGGTCGAGCACCGAGGTCGCGGTCACCAGTCGGTCCCCGTCGCGGCGCGCACCTGGGCCGCGGACACACCGGGATAGGCGCTGTAGCGGCCGATCTGGACGTTCGGGTTCTCCTCGAGCAGCAGCACCACGTCACGGACGTAGTTCTCGATCTCGGTCTCGTCGGGGAACAACAGGGTCAGGTCGCCGGCGATCTGATAGGCGTCGTGGGCTTTGACCCAGTCGATGAACTCCTCGGGGTGCTCTTCGGTGGGCGACGTCGGCGGGTCGGCGACGAGTGACCCAATGACGGCGTCGAACACGGAGCCGAACACGGAGATGAAGTCGCGTATGTAGTTGGTGAAGTCTCCGTCGAAGACGGAGAACATGCACAGGTTCGAGCCGATGAGGTCGAAACGTGCTGCGTGCACCGTTCCGACATTGTTGAGGCCGGTGAACAGCTCGTCGATGTTGGCGGCGACCGCCTGCAGCGCCCGAGCCCGACCGACCGCCGTCTTGTCGGCGAGGGGCATCACCAGGTTCATGTTCTTCTGCAGGTTGTCAGCAGCTGCGGTCGACCATGCCCAGCTCGGGTTCGGGATCGGCTCGACGGCGCGGCCCTTCCAGGCCTTGGCGACGGCGCTCTCGCCAAGCTGGCTCACGAGGCCGGCGGGCCCGGGCGCTTCGGTCATGGCGAGCCGCTGCCCATCGGACAACCGGTCCCACCCCGTTCTCGGCAGGAGAGCTCGTAGACCATGCCCCGCGCCACGAGGATCGGGTCATGAGAGCATTCGAAGCCGGGCACGAGGCGCGTCGGGTTGAAGCTGATCCTCTCCCCGGCGGCGACCTGGTCGTCGGCCACACCGGTCACGACGAGCTCCCCCATGACCACGCGCACCCGGGTGGTGTCCCACCAGCGGGTGGGGTCGTCGACCGGATCACCCTGACCGGCGACCGTCATGCGCAGGACGAACCGGGCAGGATCTCGCTGGAGCCGGGCGGCGAGCTCGTCGCGGAGGTAGTCGTCCGGGGGGCGCGCGTCCAGGTGGGGCCGGACGCCCGCGACGGGCTCCCACGAGAACCGGCCGTAGCGGACGACGCCGTCGCCATTGGTCAGCTTGAAGGCGTGGAGCGCGTGGTACGCCACCCGGGCGTAGCTCGTGGGGGTGACGAGCGACAACGCGGCGACGGTGCCGGGACGAACCGACGGGTTGGCGTCGGCGTAGGCCATCACCCCGGCAAGGCCGTCGGCGGTGGTGTCGGACGGCGGCGCCGAGGCGCGCAGCCTGAGGGCGTCGAGCACCTTGTCGAGCGCCGACGGGGCGCGACGAGGCACGGGCACGCCCGCTCTGGCGAAGCCCAGAAACTCCCCCGGCGTGGCGGCGAAGAAGAGGGGGAGGGAGATCATGACGAGGTCGGTGGCGCCGCCGCCGGCCAGGTGGAACTTCACGGACAGACCCCGCACGTCGCGGGCTCCATCCCGCACCGTGGGCGAACCGGAGCCGTTGGCGAAGCGGACGGCGACGGGAACCCGCCCGCCGGCGAAGTGCTCGGCCGCGGTGTACTGGCCGGCGACCCGCGACGGCTCGAAGTACCCCGTGGCGCCGACGCCCACGGTGTGGACCGGACGAGTGCCGCGGACATGGTCGGGATAGTCCGCCAGCATCGCCTCGTAGAGCTGTTCGGGCGTCACCACGGTCTGTTCAGCTTGCTCCACAGCGCTCCCCCCACCTTGGCGTACCCACCACCTCGGCGCGCGGCCAGAACCCTATACGACGAGTTCCTGCACTGTGCCGGGTTGACGAAGGCTCGATGGCGCCCCGTGGCCGCCCCTTTTCGGCGCACCTCCGGCGCCGCGGCCCGTCGCCTTGCCGAGCGTCAGTCTGCCGTCGGCTGTGCGCGATCGGGGTCGACCATCGCGTGGTTGATGATCTTGGGTAGGGCCTCGTGGCGCTGACGCACGGCTCGGGCGACGGCGAGGGAGAAGGAGATCCAGGGTTCGGCGTCAAAGTCGAGCGCACGCGACAGCTCGTCGTGCAACGGGTTGGGTCCTCCGGTCGGGTCGGCGGCGACGAACACCGTCGATGGCTGCCCGCCGTCGTTCTGGTTGTAGAGCCGGAGCGACGCGACGTGGCCGTCCTCGTCGACGACGATCGCCGCCGCGCCCTGAACTTCGTTGACCGTGGACGTGTCGACCACCCATCCCCCGGTGTTGAACATCGCCACGGGTCGGGCGAAGCCGTCGAGGTCGTCGCGGCGCTCGAACGGCTTGTGGGTGTGCCCGAACACGAAGGTCACCTGCGATGCCGACGCGCCGGCGTGCTCCCCCTCGAGCTGGGACCGCAGAGGGCCGCTCAGGTACCGACCGAGACCGGCGACGGCGTCGTCGCTCAGGACGGCGCCGGGCGTGTGGCGCTCGAGCTTGGTCGCGCGCCCGGCGACGGCGCCGAGCGCTCGCCTCAATGCGGGCGTCGCGGCCTTCTTGGCGACTCGTG
>JADGOP010000345.1 GCA_017882935.1 Actinomycetota bacterium | reverse complement strand
CGACCGCTGGGTCATCGGCACCCGACCGTGACCGGGTGCAAGGATGACTCTCGATGAAGCGCGTGCGGATGCCCATGACCGAGGCACCGCGGCCCCTCACCGAGACACCGGAGTTGGGCGCGTGACCACGGTGCGATCGGTCGACCAGGCCGCGGCGCCGCCGCCGCCGGCGATGCTCCGGTCGGCTCCTCGCCACCACCGACCTGGGCGTCGCCGTCATCGCCCGACGCGTGGGCTACGACTCGGAGGAGGCGTTCAGTCGCGCCTTCAAGCGGGCGCGTGGCCTGTCGCCGAGCCACTGGCGCACCGCGCGCTGACCGACACGGAGGAGTGACCATGCCCGAGTTCTACGGGGACGCGCAGCGGGCGCTGCAGGACCGCTTCGACAGCCGCGTGCTGGCCGACACGCTGCATGCCGTCACGGTGCAACCCGGGATCGACGATGCGGCCAAGGCCTTCATCGAGTCCCGCGCCTTCTTCTTCCTCAGCACGGTCAACCACGAGGGCCACCCCACGGTGTCGCACAAGGGCGGCGCACCCGGGTTCGTGAAGGTGGTCGACCCCACCACGCTGCTGTTCCCCAGCTACGACGGCAACGGCATGTTCCTGTCGATGGGCAACATCGTGGGCGACGGCCGCATCGGCCTGCTGTTCATGGACTTCGACAAGCCCCACCGCGTGCGCGTCCACGCCAACGCGGTGGTGAGCGACGAGGCGGAGCTCCTGGCCCGGTATCCCGGTGCCGACCTCGTGGTGCAGGCCACCGTCGTCGACTCGTTCATCAACTGCCCGCGCTACATCACACGCCCGGCGTCGGCGGAGCCCTCGAAGAACGTTCCCGACGAAACGGGCGCGGCGCCGCTCGCCACCTGGAAGCGGATCGACCTCCTGCAGGACGTGCTGCCCGCGCGGTTCCAGGGCCTGGCCGGGACCGAGGGCGGCACCATCACCGTCGAGGAGTACGACGCGATGGTCACCGACGGGAACACCTGACCGGATCGGTGGGGTCAGGCGATGGCGACTTCGGGGGCGGCGGTGACCGCGGCCGGAGCGCCGTCGGCGCCGGCGTCGAGGCGGTGGCGCTCGTATGCCCAGCCGGGCCCACGGAGGACGAACGACAGGCGGTCGCGCCAGGTGCGGGAGTCGGCCACGTCGCGGAACATGTCGGCGTACTCGTGCGTCGCCACCCGCAGCGGGTTGAAGGTGTTGATGTTCTTGGTGAGCCCGTAGACGACGGTCTCGTCCTCGCGCTCGAACGTGCCGAAGAGCCGGTCCCAGATGATGAGGATGCCGCCGTGGTTGCGGTCGATGTACTGCGGGTTGACGCCGTGGTGCGCCCGGTGGTGCGAGGGGGTGTTGGCCACCTCCTCGAACGGGCCGAGGCGGTCGATGGCGTCGGTGTGGACCCAGTACTGGTAGAGCAGGTTGAGCGAGCGTGAGGCAGTGACCATCTCGGGACGGACGCCGACCAGGGACAAGCTCGAGTACGGCACCAGGAAGAGGAAGGGATCGGTGACCGACTGCCGCAGCGCGGTGGACAGGTTGTAGCGCTCACTCGAGTGGTGCATCACGTGGTTGGCCCACATGAACCGGCTCTCGTGCCAGAAGCGGTGGTTCCAGTAGTAGAGGGCGTCCCAGCCCACCAGGGCCACGCCCCAGGCGAGCACGCCGGTGCCGAGGTCGGGCACCACGCGGCGTCGCCACAGGGCACCCGAGCGCGTGGCGTGCCCCCACGCGGTGGTGATGGCCACGCCGCCCGCCGCGACCGCGGCGACGCCGCCGACCCGGGAGACCTTGCGGGCGAGCCGGACCCGGCGACGGCGGTTGTGATGCGCCGTCGGGTCGACCGCCTCGGAGGGCTCGGCGGCCAGGTCGGCTTCGGCCCGCCTGACCACGACGTCGGCGATGGTGGTGGCCGCCGCGGCCCCGACGGCGCCGGCCACGAGGGCCTTGCCGTAGCGGCCCTTGCCGGGCGTGATGGGGGCGAGGAGCGTGGGCGCGACCAGCGGCACCACGAGGCTGGCGGTGCCCATGGTGAGGCTCGTCAGCGTGTCGCGGCGCTCGTAGTCGCCCGGGAGCTCCCCGACGACACGGGCACGGGAACGGTGGTGCAGGTACTCGGCCCCCATGGTGGCGAAGTACATGGGGATGGCGAGCACTTCGAGCTTCTTCACGACGATCCTCCGGCCCGGAACCCTACCGGGCGGCCCCCGTCGGAGGTCCAACCGGGTGTGCCGTCGAACACTTGACCCGCGGGTCAAGATTTTGGGAGAGTCGTCCCGCACCGGGGGACGGTGCGCGCCGGGGAAGGACGACGGGACCATGTCCGAAGTGATCGACCGCGAGGCGTTGCGCCGCAAGTACCGCGAGGAGCGCGACAAGCGCCTGCGCCCCGACGGCAACGAGCAGTACCTGCAGCCGACCGGCAGGTTCGCCCACCTCCTCGACGACCCCTACGTGGAGCAGGTGCCCCGCGAGCCGCTGTTCGACGAGGTCACCGTCGCGTGCATCGGCGGCGGCTTCGCCGGCCTGGCCACGGGGGCGAGCCTCAAGCAGGCAGGCGTCGACGACGTGCGCATCATCGAGAAGGGCGGCGACGTCGGCGGGGCCTGGTACTGGAACCGCTACCCGGGTGCCATGTGCGACACGGCGGCCATGATCTACCTGCCGCTGCTCGAGGAGACCGGCTACCGGCCCTCGCAGAAGTACACCCCGGCACCCGAGATCCTCGAGCACTGCCAGCGGATCGCCCGCCACTTCGGGCTCTACGACAACGCCTGCTTCTCGACGGGGGTGACGGAGCTGCGCTGGGACGACGACGCGGCGCGCTGGATCATCCGCACCGACCGCGGCGACGCGATGCGCGCCAAGTTCGTCACCATCGGTCCCGGGCCGCTGCACCGACCCAAGCTGCCCGGCATCCCCGGCATCGAGAGCTTCCGGGGGCACACGTTCCACACCAGCCGGTGGGACTACGACTACACCGGCGGCGACCCGAGCGGCGCGCTCATGGAGAAGCTCGCCGACAAGCGCGTCGGCATCATCGGCACCGGCGCCACCGCGGTGCAGTGCATCCCGCACCTGGCCCGGGCCGCAGGTGAGCTCTACGTGTTCCAGCGCACGCCGTCGTCGATCGACGTCCGCAACAACCACCCCATCGACCCGGACTGGTTCGACGACCTCGGGCCCGGCTGGCAGGCCAGGTGGCTGATGAACTTCACCACCCTGCAGACCGGTGGCTTCGCCGACGAGGACCTCGTGAAGGACGGCTGGACCGACATCGCCCAGCGCATCCGTGACCGCATCGTCGTCAGCGTCGGTGAGGGCAACGAGCTGAGCCCGGCGACCATGCGGCGCGCCTACGAGGACAGCGACGACGACAAGATGACCGAGATCCGGGCGCGGGTCGAGGCCATCGTGCGCGACCCCGCCACGGCCGAGGCGCTCAAGCCCTGGTACCGCCAGCTGTGCAAGCGCCC
>JADGOP010000344.1 GCA_017882935.1 Actinomycetota bacterium | reverse complement strand
CACCTCGGCGGTGGTCTCGGGGGGGCTGGCGGAACCGACGGGTGCGGCGGAGCCGGGCGTCATTTCACCAAGCTAACGAAGAAGCGGGCCGTTCCGGCCGCCCTCCTTCGTTGCCGGGGTCCCGCCGAGCTGACCGAGTGCGGCGAAGTCCGACGGAGGGGGCACCCGGTCGTCGCCGGGCAGGGCCCAGACCTCGGCCACGACGTGGTCGAAGAGCGCCCGTTCGGGCGACGCATCGGCGCGGGTCCCGGACGGGGTCGCGTCGGCGGGAAGGGCGCGGACGTCGGCGATGATCCGCTCGACGAAGGCACGTTCGGCAGGGCGTAGGTCGTCGTCAGGCATGGCACGAGCTCCCTGGTTCGACGGTGGGGCGGAGCAGGCGGCCCTCGTCCCGTCCTCTTGTTGTCTCACACACCCCGAGCGAGATGCAACCGGTAGGTCCGCGGGCCCCGTCGGGCCGCACCGGGGTGGGGGCGGGCCGACCGGTCGGGGAACGCGAATGGCGGAGCACCACAGGTTGGGGTGAACATGGGCGGACGGCGCCGTCGGTTCCGGGGGATCTGGGCCGTCGCACCTGCGCCGCACGCGTGTTCACCACCTCAGGGGGTCCGATGCAGATCACGATGCCGCTCAGCTACGCCGGCGGGTTCAAGGCCGCAGCGCAGCAGGTGGCCGAGCTCGAGAACAACGGGCTCGACCTGGTGTGGGTCGCGGAGGCCTACGGGTTCGACGCGCCGAGCCTCATGGGCTTCCTCGCCGCCAACACCGAACGCGTCCAGATCGCCGCCGGCATCCTGCCGATCTACACCCGCACCCCCACGCTGATCGCCATGACCGCCGCAGGCGTCGACGCGCTGTCCGACGGGCGC
Source organism: Actinomycetota bacterium (assembly GCA_017882935.1). Lineage (GTDB taxonomy): Bacteria > Actinomycetota > Acidimicrobiia > Acidimicrobiales > Iamiaceae > JADGOP01. The sequence continues at coordinate 2,638 of JADGOP010000344.1, read as the reverse complement.
TGCCAGCTCGGCCTCGGCGCCTCCGGTCCCCAGGTCATCGAAGGGTGGCACGGCGTCCCGTACGACGCGCCGTTGGGCCGCACCCGGGAGATCATCGAGGTGTGCCGCGAGGTCTGGGCCCGCAAGAGCAAGCTCGAGCACGAGGGCCGCTACTACACCATGCCCCTCCCCGAGGGACAGGGCACCGGGCTCGGCAAGCCGCTCAAGATCATCGCCCACCCCGTGCGCGAGCGCATCCCCGTGTGGGTGGCCTCGCTCGGTCCCAAGAACGTGGCCATGACCGCCGAGGTGGCCGACGGCTGGCTGCCCCTCTTCTTCCTGCCCGAGAAGGTCAAGGACGTGTGGGGCGCCGACCTCGACGCCGGTCGGGCGAAGCGCTCGGCCGACCTCGACACCCTCCAGATCGCGGCCGGTGGCCTGCTCGCCATCGGTGACGGCGACGACGTGAAGGAGCTGCGCAACCTGGCCCGCCCCATGGCCGCCCTCTACATCGGCGGCATGGGTGCCAAGGGTCGCAACTTCTACAACGCCCTGGTGCGCCGCTACGGCTACGAGCAGGAGGCCGAGGAGATCCAGGACCTCTACCTCGCCGGCAAGAAGGACGAGGCTGCGGCCAAGGTCCCCGAGGACCTGCTCGAGGCCATTACGCTGTGCGGGCCCGAGGGCTACGTGGCCGATCGCATCGCGGCGTACGGCGAGGCCGGCGTCACGCACCTGCAGATCACGCCTGTCCCCACCGGGGAACAGTCGGTGACGTCGCTCGTGTCGAAGGTGAAGGAGCTGTCGTCGTGACCGACACCCAGGAGCTCACCGCCGGCGAGGCCGGTGGTGCCCTCGTCCGCGCTGGTGGCGTGCCCGCCACCACGCATCCCGTCATCGAGACCCGCGACCCCCGCACGGGTGAGGTCATCGGCACGGTCCCCGACTGCAGCGCGGTCGAGGTGGCCGCGGCGGTCGAGCGGGCCCGAGCCGCGCAGAAGGCCTGGGGCGGCATGCCGTTCGCCGAGAGAACAAAGCACCTCCTCGCCGTGCGCGACCTGCTCCTCGACCGCGCGGAGCAGCTGCTCGACGTCATCGTGCGCGAGACCGGCAAGCTCCGCAACGAGGCCGTGCTCACCGAGCTCATGGCCACCGTCGAGCTCATCGACCACTACGCCAAGCACGGCGAGAAGGTGCTGCGGCGCGAGAAGGTCCAGCCGGGGTCGATGCTGCACAAGCGGGCCTACCGCACCTTCGAGCCGCTCGGCGTGGTCGGGGTCATCAGCCCGTGGAACTACCCGTTCACGCTCACCATGACGCCGGTCCTGTCGGCGCTCTTCGCCGGCAACGCAGTAGTCCTCAAGCCCTCCGAGGTCACCCCGCTCGTCGGCGTCGAGGTGGGCAAGCTGTTCGCCGACGTCGGCGCGCACCCCGAGATCGTGCAGGTCGTCACCGGCGGTGGTGGCACGGGTGAGGCGCTGGTGCGCTCCGGCGTGCAGAAGATCTGCTTCACCGGCTCCGGCCGCACGGGCAAGCGGGTGATGGCGGCCGCGGCCGACACGCTCACGCCGGTGGTCCTGGAGCTGGGTGGCAAGGACCCCATGATCGTGTGCGACGACGCCGACATCTCCCGTGCCGTGGGCGGTGCGCTGTGGGGCGCGTTCTCCAACTCCGGGCAGACGTGCATGGCGGTCGAGCGGGTCTACGTGGCCGACTCGGTCTACGACCGGTTCGTCGACGAGGTGGTGGCCCGCACCGGCAAGATCCGCCAGGGCGACGGGCCCCGCGACGACATCGGCTCCATGACCTTCGACCGGCAGGTCGACATCGTCGAGCGCCACGTCGCCGACGCGGTCGAGAAGGGCGCCAAGGTGCTCACGGGAGGCAAGCGGGTGCCGGGTCGGGCGGGGCTGTGGTACGAGCCCACGGTGGTGGTCGACGTCGACCACTCGATGGAGCTCATGACCGACGAGACGTTCGGGCCGGTCCTCCCGATCATGCGCGTCCGCGACGACGAGGAGGCCATCGCCCTCGCCAACGACTCCTCGTACGGGCTCAACTCGTCGGTGTGGACCCGCGACCTCGAGCGGGGCGAGCGCCTCGCCGAGCGCATCGAGGCCGGCAACGTCTGCGTGAACGACACCATCGTGAGCTACGCCGTCCCCGGGCTGCCGTTCGGTGGCATCAAGGAGTCCGGCATCGGCCGGGTGCACGGTGCCGAGGGCCTGCGTGAGTTCTCGCAGAGCAAGTCGGTGCTCGTCGACCGCTTCGGAACCAGGCGCGAGCTGTGGTGGTACCCGCTGCCGAAGAGCACCGGCAACCTGCTGCTGCGCGTGCTGCGCCTCCGCTACCGCAGCGGCTTCGCGGCCAAGTTCGGGCGCGGCGACAAGCCCTGACCCGCACCCCCCGAACCGCCCACCCACGACCCCCCGAACTTGCTGGGGACGGAAATGGCGCGTATCGCGCCATTTCCGTCCCCAGAAGATCGGGTTCTCGGGATCAGATGTTGTTCTTGTGGACCCGGTCCACGGCGATCTTCACGATGACCCGCTCGGTCTTGATCGGGTTGCCGTAGTCGTTGCCCGTGTACTTGCGCGAGAGCGCGTCGATGTGGGCGCGTGCCTCGTCGCCGGTCACGGTGTCGACCACGTGGCCCCGG
>JADGOP010000343.1 GCA_017882935.1 Actinomycetota bacterium | reverse complement strand
TCCCCGCCAAGCTCCTCGAGGTCAACCGCAAGATCATCAACGGCTACCTCGGTCGCACCCGCGGCGGCAAGGTCAGCTTCACCCACCTCATCGGCTACGCCATCGTGCGTGCGGTCGCCGACGCCGTGCCGGCCATGAACGCCTCCTACCTCGAGGGCGACGACGGCAAGCCACGCATCGTGCGCCACCCGGGCGTGAACCTCGGCCTCGCGGTCGACGTCGAGAAGTCCGACGGGTCGCGCACGCTGCTGGTGCCCGTCGTGCGCGCAGCCGACTCGCTCGACTTCCGCGGCTTCTGGGCGGCCTACGAGGCCCTCATCCGCAAGGTCCGCTCGAACAAGCTCACGCCCGACGACTTCGCCGGTGCCACCATCACCCTCACCAACCCGGGCACCATCGGCACGGTCCAGTCGGTGCCGCGGCTCATGCCCGGGCAGGGGGCCATCATCGGCGTGGGCTCGCTCGACTTCCCGGTCGAGTTCCAGGCCGCCGACCAGGCGATGCTGGCCGACCTCGGCGTGTCGAAGGTGCTCACCGTCAGCTCCACCTACGACCACCGCATCATCCAGGGTGCCGAGTCGGGCCTCCTCCTCAAGCGCGTCAACGAGCTGCTCATGGGCGAGCACGACTTCTACGTCGACGTCTTCCACTCGCTCGGCGTGCCGTACGAGTCGGTGAAGTGGCGCACCGACGTGAACCCTGCGGGGAGCCAGCACGCGCAGCTCGAGAAGCAGATGAAGGTGAACACCCTCATCAACATGCACCGGGTCCGCGGCCACCTCATCGCCGACCTCGACCCGCTGTCGGCCGAAGAGCCGCACATGCACACCGAGCTCGACCCGGCCACCTACGGGCTCACCATCTGGGACCTGGACCGTGAGTTCCTCACCGGCGGGCTCGCCGGCACCGACACCATGCGCCTCGGCGACCTGCTGCACGTGCTGCGCGACGCCTACTGCCGCACCACCGGCATCGAGTACATGCACATCTCGAACCCGGTCGAGAAGAAGTGGATCCAGCAGCAGGTCGAGGGCGCGTCGAACGACCTGACGCCCGACGAGCAGCGTCACATCCTCGGCCGGCTCAACGCCTCCGAGGCGTTCGAGTCGTTCCTCGGCAAGCGCTACATCGGCCAGAAGCGCTTCGGCCTCGAAGGGGCGGAGTCCGCCATCCCGGTGCTCGACGCGGTGCTCGAGCGCGCCGCCGCCGACGGGCACGCGGGCGCGGTGCTCGGCATGGCGCACCGCGGGCGGCTCAACGTGCTCGCCAACATCGTGGGCAAGTCCTACGACCAGATCTTCAAGGAGTTCGAGGGCTACCTCGACCCGGACTCCACGCAGGGAACCGGCGACGTGAAGTACCACCTCGGCCAATCCGGCAAGTTCGTCAGCCGCCTCGGCGACGAGCTCACCGTCGAGCTGGCGGCCAACCCGTCGCACCTCGAGGCGTGCGACCCCGTGGTGGTCGGCATGGCCCGCGCCCAGCAGGACCGCATCGACGAGCCCGAGGCCTTCGGCGTGCTGCCCGTGCTCGTGCACGGCGACGCAGCCTTCGCCGGTCAGGGCGTGGTGGCCGAGACGCTGAACCTCTCCACCATCAAGGGCTACCGCGTCGGTGGCACGGTGCACCTCATCATCAACAACCAGCTCGGGTTCACCACGCCACCGCAGGCGGCCCGCTCGTCGGAGTACCCCACCGACATCGCCAAGATGGTCCAGGCGCCGATCTTCCACGTGAACGGCGACGACCCCGAGGCGTGCGTGCGCGTGGCCCGGCTGGCGTACGCGTTCCGCCAGGAGTTCCACAAGGACGTCGTCATCGACATGGTCTGCTACCGGCGCCACGGTCACAACGAGGGCGACGACCCGAGCTACACGCAGCCGCTCATGTACAAGCGCATCGACGCCCGGCGCTCGGTCCGCAAGATCTACACCGAGGCACTGGTGAAGCGCGGCGACATCAGCCTCGAGGAGGCCGAGAGGGCGCTCGACGACTTCCAGAACCGCCTCCAGGAGGCGCTCGACCAGACCCGCCAGGGTGCTCCCGCCGAGATCTTCGTGGCGAAGGCCCCGCCGCCCCCGATCGGTGTGCTGCCGCAGGTCGACACCGGCGTGGCGCCCGCGTTGCTCGAGCAGGTGTACGGCGTGATGTCGCATCCGCCCGAGGGCTTCGTGGTCCACCCCAAGCTCGCCCGCCAGTTCGAGACCCGCGACAAGATGTTCGCCGACGGCGAGGTCGACTGGGCGCTCGCCGAGTCGCTGGCGTTCGGCACCCTGCTCCTCGAGGACACGCCGCTGCGCATCGCCGGGCAGGACACGCGGCGGGGCACGTTCTCGCAGCGCCACACCGTCCTCGTCGACTACGACACCGGTGCCGAGTGGGCGCCGCTCGCGCACCTCGCCCCCGACCAGGGCAAGTTCTGGATCTACGACTCGCTGCTCTCCGAGTACGCGGCCGTGGGCTTCGAGTACGGCTACTCGGTCGTGAACAAGGACGCCTTCGTCTGCTGGGAGGCGCAGTTCGGCGACTTCACCAACGGTGCCCAGATCGTGATCGACCAGTTCCTCGTGTCCGCCGAGGACAAGTGGGGCCAGACGTCCGGGCTCGTGATGCTGCTGCCGCACGGCTTCGAGGGACAGGGCCCGGAGCACTCGTCGGCGCGCATCGAGCGCTTCCTCACGCTCTGCGCCGAGGACAACCTCCAGGTGGCCAACGCCTCCACGTCGGCGCAGTACTTCCACCTGCTCCGCCGGCAGATGCACCGCGAGGTGCGCAAGCCGCTGGTGATCTTCACGCCCAAGTCGCTGCTGCGCGCGAAGCAGGCCCGCTCACCCATCGGCGCGCTGGCCGAGGGCACCTCGTTCCAGGAGGTCCTCGACGACCCCCTCTACCTCGACGGCGGCGAGGGCGACCCGGCCACCGTGCAGCGCGTGGTGCTGTGCTCGGGCAAGGTCGCCCACGAGGCGCTGGCCTCGCGCGACGAGCGCGGTGCCGCCGCGGCCGTGGTCCGCGTCGAGCAGCTCTACCCGTGGCCCGAGGACCAGATCCTGGCGACGCTCGCGCGCTACGAGCACGCCGAGGAGGTCGTCTGGTTGCAGGAGGAGCCCGAGAACATGGGCCCCTGGAACTTCGTGCACGGCCGCCTGCACCGGGTGCTGCGCGACGACTACCGCCTGCGCCACGTCAGCCGCGCCGAGTCGGGCAGCCCCGCCACGGGCAGCCACGCCATCCACGTGCAGGAGCAGCAGCAGATCCTCGACGAAGCCCTCGGCTGACGTCGCCGAGCTCCGTACGAAGTCTTCTGTGGAGGGAAATGGCGCGATACGCGCCATTTCCGTCCCCAGAAGCTCGTCGAAGGGGTGACGGGAGGGTGCGCTAGCCGAGGGGGAAGCCGACCACCGCTTCGAGCTCGGCGAGGGCGACCGCGGGGTCGTCGACCTTGATGGTGGTGATGCCGAGGGCGCGGGCCGGCTTGAGGTTCACGCCGAGGTCGTCGAGGAAGACCGCGTCGTGGGG
>JADGOP010000342.1 GCA_017882935.1 Actinomycetota bacterium | reverse complement strand
TCGCCGACCCCTCCCTGGCCATGGTCGGGCGGCTGCAGGACGAGTGGCTCGACCTCGACGACGACGAGATCTTCCCGTCGGGCCTGCTGCCGTCGTCGGTGCACCTGGCGCGGAAGGGCGAGTCGCTCTTCGCGTCCGACGGGCTGCGCGCCGTGGTCGAGCGGGTCCTGCCGGTGCGCGACTTCGCCCGGCTGGCCGTGCCCTTCCAGTGCGTCGCCACCGACATCGGCTCGGCCCGCGCCCACTGGTTCCGCTCCGGTCCGCTCGTGGACGCGGTGATGGCGTCGGCCGCGATCCCGGTGGTGTACCCGCCCATCGAGATCGACGGCACCCACTACTGCGACGGTGGCGTGGTCGACGACGTGCCCATGGCCCGGGCCGTGGAGCTGGGCGCGACCCGGCTCTACGTGCTGCAGGTCGGCACCTTCGACCGCCCCCGCGAGATCCCGCGCCGTCCCATCGACATGGCGTGGCAGGCCTACTGGATCAACCGCCGCAACCGCTTCCACCGCGACCTCGAGGCCCTGCCGGACGACATCGACGTCGTGGTGCTCCCCACGGGCGAGGCGCCGTCGATCCGCTTCAACGACCTCGCGCACGGCGCCGTCCTCATGGACATCGGCTACCGCGCCGCGGCCGACCACCTCGACCGGCTCGCGGGCCGGCCCGTCCCGCCGCGGCCGATGGTGGGTGCCACCCCCGATGAGGTCGTCCCCGACATCGAGGCCGAGCCGCCCGAACGCCGCCCGGCCCAGCTGGCACGCGCCGCACGGCAACGGCTGCGCGGCGACGGCACGGGCGAACGCCGCGGGCTCCTGGTGCGCGAGCACGACCGCTCGCCGGAGCCAGAGCCCGGTCCCGACCTCGGGGCCGATGGCACGGCCGGCACCTCCGGTGACGGGGTCGGGAACCGCCGGGTGGACGGACCGGACCCCGCCGACGGACCGGACCCCACCGACGGTGACGTGGCCGACCCGGCCGCACGCTGAGGGCCACCGACCACGCGGCCCGCGTCGGTAGCCTGCGCCCATGCCCGACCGACCCGTCTCCTTCAGTCCCAGCGGCCCGCCGCGCACCGTGCTCGACCCCGAGCCGCCCGCGGCGGTCGACGCGCTCGCCGCGGCCCTGGCCACGTCCGACTCCGAGTCGCGCCGAGCGGCCGTGTCGGCGGTGGTGGCGCGCTGGCCGGAGCTCCTCGACGGTTGGGCCCGGCTGGGCGAGCTCGGACGCGACCCGGTCGAGTCCTATGCGGCGTTCCGCGTCGGCTACCACCGCGGCCTCGACCGGCTCCGGCGCAACGGTTGGCGCGGCTCCGGTGAGGTGCCGTGGGCCGAGGTCGAGAACCGGGGCTTCCTGCGGGCGCTCGCCGGCTTGGCCCGCGAGGCCGCCGTCATCGGCGAGACGGCCGAGGCCGAGCGCTGCGAGCTCTTCCTGCGTCAGCTCGACCCCGCCTGGCCACCCGCCGACCTCTCCGCCTGACGCTCGACGCCTGCCCCCGCGTCTTGGGGGTCGTCGACCCCACCAGGGGGCGTGGGACACCCCCAAGCGCGGCGAGCTGGGGTCAGTCCTCGGCCGAGAAGAAGACGTTCTTGACCTCGGTGTAGTTGTCGAGCGCGTGCATGCCCAGCTCGCGGCCGAGGCCCGAGCGCTTGTAGCCACCGAACGGCGCCTCGATGCGGACCGAGCGGTTGGTGTTCACCGAGAGCGTCCCGGTGCGGAGCGCCTTGGCGACGCGGATGGCCCGGGTGCTGCTGCCGGTCCAGAGCGACCCGGACAGCCCGTAGTCGCTGTCGTTGGCGATGCGCACCGCGTCGGCCTCGTCGTCGAACGGGATGATGCTGGCGACCGGGCCGAAGATCTCCTCGCGGGCCACGCGCATGGAGTTGTCGACGTCGGCGAGCACCGCGGGGGAGAGGTAGTAGCCCGGCTCGGCGGGCATGGCGCCACCGGTCACGAGACGGGCGCCCTCGTCGGCGCCGATGCCGAGGTAGTCGAGCGAGGTCTGGCGCTGGCCGGCGGAGATGAGCGGCCCGATCTCGGTGGCCTCGTCGAGCGGCGCGCCGAGGGTGATGCGGTCGGTCGCCGCCACGAAGGCCGCCACGAAGTCGTCGTACGCCGAGCGCTCGACCAGGATGCGGCTGCGCGCACAGCAGTCCTGGCCGGCGTTGCCGAACACGGCCATGGGCGTGTCGGCGGCGGCACGCTCGACGTCGGCGTCGGCGAAGACCACGCAGGCCGACTTGCCGCCCAGCTCCAGCGACACCCGGGTGATGTTGTCGGCCGAGGCCTTGAGGATGGACGCGCCCGTGGTGGTCTCGCCGGTGAAGGACACCTTGGCCACCCGGCGGTCGGCGACGAGCGCGTCGCCGATGACGCCGCCCGGGCCGGGGAGCACGTTGACGCACTCCGGTGGCACCCCGGCCTCCACCAGCAGGTCGCCCAGCAGCAGTGCGGTGTGGGGTGTGAGCGAGGCCGGCTTGAGGATGATGGGGTTGCCGGCCGCGAGGGCGGGCGCCACCTTCCAGCAGGCGATCATCAGCGGGAAGTTCCACGGGACGATCAGGGCGCAGGGGCCCACCGGCTCCCGGAGCACCACGTCGAGACCGTCGTCCTGCACGGGCACCACCGAGCCGTGGTGCTTGTTGGCGGCGCCGGCGTAGAACTCGAACGTGGCGGCGGCCGCGCCCACCTCCCAGCGGGCGTCGCCGATGGGGTGGCCGGCGCTGCGCGACTCGGCCACGGCGAACTGCTCCGTGCGCTCACGGAGGAGGTCGGCGACGCGGGCCAGCACCCGGCCGCGGTCGGTTGCCGACATGCGGGGCCAGGGCCCGTCGTCGAACGCCCGGGTGGCGGCCCGCAGCGCGGCGTCGACGTCGGCCACGCCGGCCTTGGCGACGTCACCCGACGAGGTGGCCGTGGCCGGGTCGATGGTGTCGAACGTGGCGCCCTCGACGGCATCGCATCGCTCACCGGCGACGAGGAGAAGTTCGGGCACGACGACCTCCGGACAGGCTGGGCTGGGTGGCGGCTCCCGGACGGTCGGCCGGGCCGTTGCAGGGCCCCGTGGCACACGGGAGCCTCTGGGCGAGGCATCATACGGCCCACGTTTTGGTGCCCGGGCAGGTCACGGCCTCGGGTACCGGCGTCACTCCGACCGCTCGACTCTCGAGGAGAACCAGATGGGACGCTTGGACGGCAAGGTCGCGCTGATCACCGGTGCAGCCAGTGGCATGGGCCGGGTGGCCGCCGAGCTCTTCGCGCAGGAGGGCGCCATCGTCGCCGCCGTCGACGTGGTCGATGCCTCCGACACCGTCATCGCGGTTCGGGAGAAGATGGGCGACGCCATCTCGATCCAGGCCGATGCCGGTGATCCCGCGTCCGTGTCGAACGCGGTCAACGAGGTGCTGCGCACCTTCGGGCACCTCGACGTGCTCTACAACAACGCCGGCATCAGCCACGCCGACGACGGTGGCCCGCTCGACACCCCCGTCGAGGTCTGGGACGAGACCATGGCCGTCAACGTGC